>JADGQH010000185.1 GCA_017881985.1 Chloroflexota bacterium
GCGGGGTCCATCTGGTAGCCGCGCCGGTCGCCGAACGCCGGCGCCGAGTCGGCCGCTTCGCGGAAGGGACCGTAGAACGCGGACGCGGTCTTCGCCGCGTAGGCAAGGATCGCGGTCCCCGAGTATCCGGCCGCGTCGAGCCCGGCCCGGATCGCGGCGACCTGCCCGTCCATCATCGCGCTCGGGGCGACGACGTCGGCGCCTGCCTCGGCCTGGGAGACCGCGGTGCGGGCAAGCAGGCGCAGGGCCGCGTCGTTGTCGACCGCTCCGTCGGCCTCGAGCGGGCCGCAGTGGCCGTGATCCGTGTACTCGCAGAGGCACGTATCGGCGATCAGCACCAGCGGCACGTTCGCGGCGTGCAGCCCGCGGAGCGCCTCCTGGACGATCCCGTCCTCGATCCACGCCCCGGTCCCCACCGGGTCCTTGTCCGCCGGCAGCCCGAAGACGATCACCCCGCCGACCCCCAGCCCGGCCAGCCGGCGGGCCTCGACGACAGCCTCGTCCGGCGAGAGCCGCACGACGCCGGGCATCGAGCCGATCGGCTCTCGGATCCCGCTCCCCGGTCGCACGAAGAGTGGGGCCACGAGCATCGACGGGTGCAGCCGCGTCTCACGGACCAGCGCGCGGATGGCCGGGGTGCGCCGCAGCCTCCGGAGGCGGGGCGAGCCCGCCGCGTTCGCGGTCATGCTGTCTCCCGCGTGGCGGTGATCACGACTGGCGAGGCTGCGGCCAGGTGAGCGCGGACCAGCTCGGCGAGTGCCTCCGGCTCGGGCGCCGACGCCTCGTGGACGGCGACGAATCCCGCGTCGCGAGCAACCGATGCCGTCGAGGGCCCGATGCAGAACGCGGGCATCTCGAGGGCAGCACGTCGGTCGGGCGCATCCAGGAGAGCGAGGAGGCCGCGGACCGTCGACCCGCTCGTGAAGACCAGCCCGTCCAGCCCGTCGCGGAACGCCGCGCGCGCGGGCCGAACCGATTCCAGAGGCGCCTCGATCGTGCGGTAGGCGACCACCTCGTCGACGGTGGCGCCGCGAGACCGGAGGCGACTGCCGAGCCGCTCGTCGGCAAGGTTGCCGCGCACGAGCAGGACGCGGTCGCCGGAGTCGATCGGCAGCTCCTCGGCCAGGGCCATGGCGGTCGCAACCGCCGGGAGGAACGATGTGTGCACGCCGGCCCGCTCCACGACGGCCGAGGTCGCGAGCCCGACGGACGCGATCCGCGCGGTCCCCAGGTCGGCGCCGCTGCGGGCGGCCGCCTCGACGAGCGCGGTTGCGCCGGTCGGGCTCGTCACGGCGACCCAGGTGTAGCTCGCCGCTGCCGGCACTGCGTCGTCCAGCGGGCCGCCGGGTCGGCCGGGCTCGACCGTGATCGTCGGCACGCCGACGGGGTCCACGCCCCGAGCCAGGAGCGCCTCGAGCAGGGGGCCGGCGCGCTCGGCGTCGCGCGTCACGAGGATCCGGGGCCGCCTGGCGATGGCCCGTTGGTTGACCGACTCCCTGGCCCCCGAGGACCGGGCGACCGACTGACCCGCGACCGACTGCCCTGCGACCGTCGGCCGGGCTGCAAGCGCGTGCCGGTCGATCGTCGCCGCGATCTCCCCCGCGAGCGCCTCGGCGAGGGCTGGTCCGTCGCCCGCGGGTCCGCTGCGACGACCCCACGCGACCCGGACCGGGCCGAACGACGGTCCCGGGGCCGTGAAGGTCGTCGCGGGCGTCTCGGCGGCCGCGGTCTCCGGCGCGTCACCGACGCGCACGTCGGCGGGATCGGCTGCGCCGACGAGCAGCTCCAGCGTCCCGTCCCGGACCGTGCCGAGCGCACCCAGCGGCGACCGACACCCGCCCCCGCTGGCGGCCAGGAATGCGCGCTCGGCCTCCACGGCCGTGCGGGTCGCGGCGTCGTTCAGCTGTCCGACGAGCGGGCGTGCGATCACGTCGTTGGCCCGGCACTGGACGGCGAGCGCGCCCTGGCCGGGGGCGGGTGGCAGGACGTCGGCCGGGAGCGCCTGCGTGATCCGGCTCGCAAGGCCGAGGCGTGTCAGCCCGGCGACGGCCAGGATCAGCGCGTCGGTCTCGCCGTCGGCAAGGCGGCGCAGCCGGGTGTCCACGTTCCCGTGGAGCGGGTGGGGCCGGAGGTCCGGGCGGCGCGCGAGGAGGAATGCGACCCGCCGCGGGCTGTCGGTGCCGATTCGGGCCCCGCGTGGCAGCGTGTCCAGGGTCAGGCCCGGGCTCGAAGCGACGAGCGCGTCCCTGGGATCCTCGCGGGGCGGGAACGCGGCGATGCAGAGCCCCGGGTCCTGGGCCGTGGGGACGTCCTTGGCGCTGTGGACCGCCACGTCGATGCGCCCGTCGAGGAGCGCCGCCTCGAGGGCCGTCACGAAGGCGCCCTCGCCCCAGACCGAGCTCGGGGCGCGATCGTCGCCCGCCGTCCGGATCGTGATCAGCTCAACCGTCGCGCCGAGGCCTCGGAGCGCGTCCGCGATCATGCCGGACTGCGCCAGCGCGAGCGCGCTTCCGCGCGTCCCGAGACGGAGGTGCGGGCCCGCGCCGACGCCGCCGGTGACGGACAGCTCTGCCGCGCCCGGAGCCGCGACTGCCGGGGTCGCGTCCGAACGGAGGCCGCTCACAGCCCGAACAGGTTGCGGGCGGCCCGCTCCAACGTGCCCCCCTCGTCGGCGTGGAGGGCGTCGAGCGGTGCATGGAGGAGCGCGGCCACGAGACGGTGGCTCATCTGCTCGAGCGCGGCGCGCTCGTTCGGGTCGAGGCCGGGAAGCCGGTTGAGGAGCCATTCGAGCTCGGCCTGCCGGATCTGCTCCGCCGACGACGCGACAGCCTGGATCACGGGCACCGAATCGCGCGCGCGCAGCCACGCGCAGTAGTCCCGGCCGGTGTCCGCCACGAGGCGCTCGATGCGGCGCCGGAGCCGATCCGTGGGAGCGAGCGCCGAGCCGACGACCACATCGTCCACCGAGGTGAAGCGGCGCCCGAGCCGTTCCTGCAGCGCCACGGGCACCGATGGGGGCGACGAGAGGTCCACGATCTGCACGCCCGCGCCCACGATGCGGTCCGCGTCGGCCGAGCCGAGCTCCCAGGCGCCCGCGAGGGCGACGATCGCTCCGGCCATCTCCGCCGGGACGTGGTCCGAGCCGAATGCGGCCCAATGGCCGCCGACCTCCGCGGCCAGCGCCCGGGCGTGCTCGGGGGTCCGGTTCACGACGAGGACCCGGGCGCCGCGCCGGTGGGCCGCGAACGCCGCAAGCCTTCCCATCCGCCCGGCGCCGACGACGAGGATGGTCCGGTCGCGAAGCTCGCCCGCCTCGGTCGCGATGAGGTCCAGGGCGACGTCCGCGAGCGAACGGGGCGACCCGTCGAACCATGCGCGCGATTGCCGGCCCGCCCGCAGCGCGGCCTGGAACAGCCGGTCGAGGAAAGGATCGATCCGTCCACCGTCCCGGCGCTCGGCGAGCGTGACCCGCAACTGGTGGAGGATCTGGTCCTCCCCGAACACCGCGGAGTCGAGGCCGCAGGCAACCTCGACCAGGTGGCGGACCGCGTCGACGTCCTCGAGACGCTCGGCGCCCTCGGGGAGCGTGGGGAGTGGCGGCCCGTCGGTCCACCCGGTCGCCTGGTAGACCTCGACGCGGTGGCAGGTGTGGACGCGGATTGCCCCCGGTCCCAGGTCCACGCCGTCAAGTGCAGTGGCGAATGCCTCCCGCTCGAGGCTGTGCACGCGGCGCGCGTGCAGGACGTGCGCCACGATCGTGGCGGGTCCCGGGCGGATCGACATCGTGTTGATCGTGTCGCCGAGCCCGGCGTCCAGGTGCTCCGCGCGCTGCGCGTCCACGGTCATCGGGCCGGTACGGATCGACGCTCGGGCCGGGGCGCGGGACCGCCAACGCCGGTCGTGCCGCTCTCGAACCCTTCGAGCGTCGCATCGAGGAGGCGGTCGATCGCGACGGTGACCGCTTCGAGCAGGTCGGTCGCTCGGGCCGCGTCCAGGCCCTGCCGCTGCGCCGCTTCGGCCATCTGGTGGACGAACGGCGTCCGGAAGCGGAGGAACGTCGCGACCGTCTCGCGCATGGTCGCGCCGAGCGCCCCGGCGATCCGCCCGTACGCAGCCGCCGCGATCAGGCCCTCGGCCAACGCCGCCTCGCGGGGGTCGTCGTCCCGCGCATCGAGGTAGCGCATGATCGAGGTGGCCACGATCCGGCCGTGGCTCCGAAGGGGCTCGCGAGCGCCGCTGGGGACCCCGTCGAGGAACGTGGGCAGGCCGCCTTCCTCCTGCATCGAGTGGTAGGCGCGGTGGATCTGTCCGGAGGTCGCGGAGCCCGAGATGTCGGCGTGCCGTGGCGACAGCCCGGGAAGGAGGGCCTCGATCGTGGCCGGCCGGATGCGGCGATGACCGCCCGGCGTCGTGAAGGTCGCGATGCGGCCCTCGGCGGCCCATCGACGCAACGTCGCCGTGGAGACGCCCAGCAGCGCGCTCGCCGTACCCATGGAGAGCCACCCGGCCCCGGCGTCGGCGGGCTCGGCCGCTGCTGCCGTGCCCTTGCCGCGCGGCTCGTCGATCACTGCCATCGATGCACGTCGCTCATTTCGCTCGGATGATGGGCGGCCCGTTCCGGTGCCCGTGAATCCGAAGTCTGCCCGGGAGCGCGCGGCAGTCCCATCCCCCTGCACGCACAATCCGGGGGTATCCCGCCTCCATCGGGAGGCATGGCTGGACCGCCGGACCGGATCGACCGGTACAGGCGATTCGAGCGATGTGAGCGATTCCATGGTGCGCAGATACTCCACTCGCAGGATTGCGAACTATAGGGCATAATCGTCAAGTTATCGTCAGGATTGATGAGGTTCGAGTGCCACCGGACACCCGATCGTCCACGACATGGGTCGGCCTCGGGGAGGCCAGCCGGATGCTCGGCATTGCGCCCGGAACGCTCCGTCGATGGGCAGACGACGGACGGATCCCCGTCTTCACCACTCCCGGCGGCCACCGGCGCTTCTCGCGCACGACCATCGGCGCGCTGCTGCCGGTGGCACGGCCGCACCGGCCGGCGCTCACGCGCCTGGGCGCTTCCCCGGAACGCATGGCACGGGCGTACCGGACTCGTGGTGCGACGTCATCGGCCGGCCGACCCTGGATCACCGGACTTCCCGAGGCGGTGCGCGACGCGTTCCGTGCCCGTGGACGCGAGCTGGTCTCACTGCTCCTGGAGCACCTTGATGCGCCGGATGCGGACCGCGCCGCGGAGTCGCTCCGGGCGGCCTCGGAGCTGGCGGCGGACTACGGCCGGGAAAGCGCCGCCCAGGGAGCCTCGCTCAGCGAGACCGTCGAGCGCTTCCTCTGGTTCCGCAGTCCGTTCGTCGACGAGCTCGGTGCGCTCGCCCGCAAGCGCGGGCTGGATACGCGCGAGGCGACCGCGCTCCTTGCGGACGCCGAGGCCGCCACGGACCGCCTCCTGGTCAGCATGATGACGGGCCACACGATCGGCACCGGCCTTCGCGAGGGCCCCGAATGAGCGGGGCGGATACGAGCGCCCGGTACGTCCGCGCGCTTGCTCTCGGGCTGGACCCGGCATGGCGGCGTCTCGATGCGGCGCAGCGTCGGGGCACAGCCGACGCGTTCGTCAAGGCGCTGGCGCCGAGCCTCGGCGTCGTGACCGAGACGTACTCGCTCATCGGGCTCAAGCCCGGGATCGACCTGCTGGTCTGGCAGCTCGCCGGGTCGGTCGACGCGCTCGAGGAGGATTCCGCCCGCCTGCTCCGTTCCGGCCTCGGGCGCTGGCTGGCGGTCCGCGAGAGCTTCACCGGCTTGATTGGCGACTCCCAGTACGTGGTCCGGCCGACCAGCCAGGAGCAGACCCTCTTCGAGGGTGACCGTGCGCGCTACCTGATCGTGTACCCGTTCACGAAGACCACGGAGTGGTATCTCACCTCGCGCGAGGTTCGCCAGGGCTCGATGAACGAGCACATGCGTGTCGGCCACACGTACCCACAGGTTCGCCAGCTGCTTGCGTACTCGTTCGGCCTCGACGACCAGGACTTCCTTGTCGCCTACGAGACCGACGAGCTTCCGGCGTTCTCGGCGCTCGTGCGCGACCTGCGGGCGACGGAGAGCCGCCGATCCACGCTCCGCGACACCCCGATCCTGCTCGGGATCCACCGGCCGGCGGCCGAGATCATGGAGCTCCTCGGCGCCTCAGGCAGCGACGCCGACTGACCCGAACGCCCGCTCGATCGACGATTGAGCCCGGCAGAAGTGACGCTCGACGGAGGGGTGATGGCCGAACGACAGACGATCGACGGGCTCCTCGCGGTCGCGCGAAGCCGGATCGAGCGCCTCGAGCCGGAGGCGGCAGCCCGCGCGGTGTCGGCCGGCGCGTTCCTCGTCGACATCAGGTGCGGTGACGACCGCCGGAGCGCCGGCACGATCCCGGGCTCGGTCCACGTCCCGCTCTCGGTTCTCTTCTGGCGGCTCGACCCGAGCTCGGGCCACGACGATCCGGCCCTGTCCGATCTCGCGCGCCCGATCGTCCTCATCTGCGCCCACGGCTACTCGTCGAGCCTGGCCGCGGCGACCCTGCGCGGGATCGGCTTCGCGAGCGTCGCCGACGTGATCGGCGGGTTCGAGTCGTGGGCGGCCGCCGGACTCCCGGTGCTGCGCGACGGGAGCTGAAGCCCCGCGGCGATTCCGGATGGACGG
>JADGQH010000186.1 GCA_017881985.1 Chloroflexota bacterium
GCGTGCCCGCGCCTCGTGGCGTGGCGCGAGGATGCGGCCGAGAACCCGCCGGCGCGGTTCCGTGGCGAGCCGTACTGGGCGCGGCCGGTCCCCGGCTGGGGGGACGCCGCGGCCCGGATCGTCCTCGTCGGGCTGGCGCCGGCCGCGCACGGCGGCAATCGAACCGGCCGCGTCTTCACGGGCGACCGTTCCGGAGATTTCCTGTTCGCCGCGCTCCACCGGGTCGGGCTCGCGAACCAGGCAACCTCGACCCGGACGGGCGACGGCCTCCGGCTGCGTGGCGCCTACGTCACGGCCGCCGTGCGGTGCGCGCCGCCTGCCAACGCGCCCACTCCCGAGGAGCGCGACCGGTGCGCGCCGTTCCTCAATCGGGAGCTCGCCCTGCTGGCCAACGCACGGGTGATCATTGCGCTCGGCGCGTTCGGCTGGGCCGCGGCGCTTCGCGCGGTCGAGGCGAGCGGCGCTCCGATCCCGCGCCCTCTGCCGCGGTTCGGCCACGGCGCGGAGGTCGTCGCGGGACCCTACACGCTCCTCGGTACGTTCCACCCGAGCCAGCAGAACACATTCACCGGCCGGCTCACGGCCGACATGCTCGACGTGGTCCTGGCGCGGGCGGTCGCGCGGGCGGGCGCACCCGGAGCCGACCTCCGGTAGCCTTCCCGGTCATGAGCACCAGCGTCCCCGGCCGAACCGGCCGCGTCCACCAGGTCAACGTCTCGAGGGGCGGCGTGCCGAAGCTGCCCGTGGCCGGCACGCAGGTTCGCCGACTCGGCCTCGACGGCGACGGGCACACAGAACCCGAGCCGATCCACGGCGGGGAGCTGCAGGCCGTCTCGCTCTATTGCGTCGAAGCGATCGCACGGGTCGCCGCCGATGGCCACCAGGCGTTCCCCGGAGCGTACGGCGAGAACCTGACGCTCGAAGGCATCGAATGGTCGGCCCTTGGCCCGGGCGACCGCCTCGCGGTCGGGGCCGGCGGCCTCCTCGTCGAGCTCACGAAATACGCGGCGCCGTGCCAGACGATCGCCCACTGGTTCATCGACCGCCAGATTGCGCGCATCAGCCCGAAGATCCACCCCGAGGATGCACGCTGGTACGCGCGGGTGATCGTCGAGGGTCCGGTCGCGACCGGTGACGCCATCGAGGTGCTCCAGGCGGCTCGGTGACGCCACGGCGGCTCCATGACGCCACGTCAGAGTCGCGCGAACCGCACCCCACAGAGATCCACGAGGAGGTGCTCACCGGCGGTCGCAAGAATGCCGACGCGCGCGGCCGGGTCGGCCGCACTCGGCGACCATGCCGGCCCCGACTGCGGCGCCGCCGAGACCAGGCGGATCGAATGGTCGCCGACGAGCGCCTCCAACTCGCCCGGACCGGCGCCGGGTGCCGGGCGGAACGAGACCCCGATCGTCGTCGCGAATGCCATCGCGACGTCTGCCGGGCGCGCGACGGCCAGCTCGAGCCCCACGAGCCGTGCCCGTCCGCCGAACGGATGGATGAACGCGGCGCGCGCCTGGCGCGCCTCGTCGCTCCACTCCGGGCCGCCCAGCTCGTGCTCGATCAGGAAGGGCGGTCGCTCGGAGGCCAGCGGCGGCGCGATCGCCACGTGCCAGCGAACCACACCTCCGTCCGGGCGGACTCGCTCGCCAGGCAGTGCGTCGCCGATCGACGAGCCAGCCTCTCGGAGCCCGGCTACTGCTCGACGCGCGTCGTCGGTCGCGATCGCCCACGTGACGAGGCCGGGCGTCCCCGCATCGAGGGCGGCGAGCGCGGCGGCCCCGATCGGGTTCGCCGTCGCCCGGGCCCGGTCCCACACGCCGATCAGCTCGAGGTACGTGTCGCCCAGGAAGACGAGCCGATTGAACGTTCCCGCCTTCTCGTGGCGGCCGCCACCGGTCGCGGCGAGCCCGAGCGCCGCCTCGAGGTCGGCCGCGGCGGCGTCCGGGTCCGCAACGGCAATCACGAGGTGGTCGATGCCAAGCAGCATCCGCGCAGCGTACCCGGCCGCGCGTGGCCCAGGCACCCGAGGTTACGCCACGGGGCGCGACGCAGGACGCCGCGCGACAAGCGGCGGGAAGCCGGCACCTCTGTCGAGGACCCAGCACGACAGCCGGGTCACGCCACGCGGCCCGGGACCCCGTGCCCTTCGGCCCATTGACGAACCCGTGACGCGGAGGCCACCCTCGGACCATGTTTATGCGTCTCCGCCGGGTCCACCCGGCGTTCATCCTCATCGCGCTCGACCTGTTCGGGCTCGCGGTCGCCTCGTACCTGTCCATCGTCGAGCTCGGGGGCGGCGTCCCCGTCTGCGGCCCGATCAAGGGCTGCGAGACCGTGGCGACCTCCCAGTACAGCCGAATCAACGGCATCCCGGTGGCCGTGTTCGGGGTCGGCCTCAGCCTGATCCTGCTCGTCGCCGCGATCGGCTGGTGGAAGACGGGCGATCGACGCCTGCTCGCGACCCACTACGGGTTCAGCCTTGTCGGCGTGACGTTCGAGGCCTATTTCACGTACCTCCAGATCTTCGTGATCGACGCGATCTGCGTCTGGTGCGCGTCGTACGGGATCAGCCTGGTGCTCCGGTTCCTCGTCGCGCTCTGGGTCTGGGTGCGCCGGGATCGAATGGCGACCCAGGCAGCCGGCTGGTAGCGAAGGCCGCCCGGCGCCTCCGCCCGGGGAACGCTCGAGATCTCGCGAACCTGCGAGATCGCACGTCATCTGCACGCCGGCGTCGGCCGGAGCAGGTTTGAGGATCTCCCACCGAACTTGTGCCATGCGCGCCAGGCTGCCGGGCCGACCGGGGTCGGTTGTCCACGCTCGCGGCAGCCGCCACCCTGCGGTCCTGTCGCCGCCCGGCGGGCGCGACGAGGTCACCCGGAGCGCAGCCCGTCCCAGGGTGTGGACTTCACGTGCGATTCCGCGCGAACGGACGCTCGATCGCCACCGCGAGCAGTGGTCCGGGATCGTCGGCCTGAGCACGTTTGCCCCGCCGCCCCGGCCGCCCGCTCTCGGCGCGCGGGCCTGACTCGCGTGCCGCGCGCTCCTGCTACGATCCGGCCGCATGGACGGCGTTGTGCTCGTGCTCAACCAGAACTACGAGCCGCTGAACGTCTGCAACGTGCCCCGGGCATTCCGCCTCGTCTTCGGGTTCAAGGCGGAGGTCGTGGAGTACGACCACCAGACGTTCCGGACGCCTCGCGCCGCCTACCGTGCGCCGTCGGTGATCCGCCTCCAGCACCAGGTCCGGCGGCCCCGCCCGCGCGTCAAGCTCAGCCGTCGCGAGGTTTTCGCCCGCGACCACCACACGTGCCAGTACTGCGGGCGCCAGGGCACCGACCTCACGCTCGACCACGTGATCCCGCGCCACCGCGGCGGCCTCCACACGTGGGAGAACCTCGCGACCGCCTGCCGCACCTGCAACCATCGCAAGGGCGGCCGCACCCCCGAGGAAGCCCGTTTCCGCCTGCTGCGCCCGCCGTTCGAGCCGCGCAGTGACGTCTACTCGATCTTCACCCCGTTCCTGGCGGACGTCCGGAACGAGCCCTGGCGCGACTACCTCTTCCTCGGGAAGAATTGACGCCGCCTGAGCCCGCGGCCGGGGCCGACGCGGCACCCGAACCCGAGCCCGCGGCCGACTCGACGCCTGATCCGACACCCGGCCGTGGCGACCCGATCCCGGCCGCCGTGCGCGCCATCGCGGGCACGCTCCGGGCCGCCAGCCACGAAGCGCATCTCGTGGGCGGCTGCGTGCGCGATCTCCTGCGCGGCGTCGAGCCCGCCGACTGGGACCTGACCACGAACGCGCGACCGGAGCAGGTCGTCGCGCTCTTCTCCGGCGCTCGGTACGAGAACCGGTTCGGGACGGTCGAGATCGACGAAGGCGGTGGAACCTACGAGGTCACGACCTACCGGCACGACGGCCCGTACACCGACCACCGCCGGCCGGATGCGGTCATGTTCGGTGAGCGGCTCGACGACGACCTGGCCCGGCGCGACTTCACGGTGAACGCGATGGCGCTCGATGTTGGCGCGGGGGCCCGGGTCGAATCGCGGCCAGGACCCGGCGCGGAGCCGCGCACGGCGGCCGGGGTCGAGGCCGGGCTGCACCCTGACGCGCCGCCCGGGGCTGAGCCGCGCACGGAAAACAGCCTCGGACACGGTGCCGGACCCGCCGCGATCCACGACCCATTCGGCGGCCGGGCCGATCTCGCCGCGAGGCTCCTGCGGGCAGTCGGCGACCCCGCGGCACGGTTCCGCGAGGACTCGCTGCGCATGCTGCGCGCGGTCCGGTTCGCGGCAACGCTCGGCTTCGACGTGGAGGAGCGGACACTCGCAGCGATCGAGGCAAACGCGCCGCTCGCGGGCTCCCTCTCCGGCGAGCGGGTGCTGGCCGAGATGCTCACGCTCCTCACGGCACCGGTGCCCTCCGTCGGGCTTCGGCTCGCGCAGGAGACGGGGCTGTTGGCAGCGATCGCCCCGGAGCTGGACCGCCAGCGCGGCGTGCCGCAGGGCAAGGTGCCCGGCGAGGACCTCTGGGACCACACCTGCAGAACCGTCGACGCCGCCCCCCGACCGCGGCCCGACGAGCCGCCGTTGCTCCGCCTTGCCGCGCTGCTCCACGACGTTGGCAAGCCCGCGACCTTCGCCGACGGCCACTTCGTGGGCCACGACGCCGTCGGCGCGTTGCTCACCGAAGCGTGGCTCACGGAGCTCCACGCGCCGCGATTCCTGACGGCGGACACCGCAAACCTGGTCCGCCACCACATGTTCGCCTACGACGCGAGCTGGACCGACGCGGCCGTGCGCCGATTCATCCGCCGCTGCGGCGCGACCGCCGTCGACGACCTCCTGGACCTGCGCGCGGCCGATAACGTCGGGAGCGGGCTCGCGGCGGACGTTGACGGGCTGGAGACGCTCCGGGCGCGATGCCACGAACAGCTGGAGGCGCGCGTCGCGCTGGACCTGTCCGGCCTCGCTGTCGACGGCGACGACCTGATGAGGGCGCTCGACATCCCGCCCGGGCCGGCGGTGGGCGCTCTCCTCGACCGCCTCCTGGAGAGGGTGGTGGCCGACCCGATGCTGAACGACCGTTCGCGCCTGCTTACCGTGGCGCGAGAGCTCGTCGCGCCCGGCATGTTGGCGCCCGGGACCGAGACGCCCGGCGGCGGGGAGACCGGCTCCTCGGACGAAACGGGGCCGGCGTGATCGAGCAGCTCCTTCGGGCGGAGAACGCGCTCGCCCTCGGCCTTCTCGACCAGGCCGAGCAGATCTACTCGCAGACGCTGGCCCACGACCCCGCGAATGCGATCGCCGTCGTGGGACTCTCGCGCGTCGCCCTCGAGCGCGGCGACGAACGCGCGTCCCTGGACCTTGCCCGGCGCGCCCTCTCGATCGACCCCGAGAACGCGCAGGCGGGCCGGATGGCCGATCGTCTCGAGGAGGTGATGCGCGAGCGCGGGGACGCGATCCCGCCAGCGGCGATCAAGCCAGGGGCGATCCCGCCCGCCGCGCTCCCACCAGGAGCCGTCGGACGCGAGGCGATCCCGCCCGATGACTCCCCGACGACGGCCGTCAGGCCCGTCGCGGCACCCAAACGGCGCGGCCTCCTGCGCCGGCTCACCGGGAGATCCTGAGATGCGCGTGCTCGTCACCGGCGGCGCCGGCTACGTCGGCTCGATCTCGGTCGAGGCGCTCGTTGCGGCTGGCCACGACGTGGTGGTCCTCGACGACCTCTCGAAAGGGCACCGTGACGCGCTCCTGGATGGCGTTCGCCTCGTGCAGGGCAGCTACGGCGACGCAGCGGTCGTCGCGTCGCTGCTGGCGAGCTCGCCGGTCGACGCCGTCCTCCACTGCGCGGCACGCTCGCTCGTCGGCGAATCCATCGCGAACCCGGCGCTCTACTACCGCGAGAACGTGGCGGGCGGGGTCGCCTTCCTCGAGGCGCTCCGCGCGCGAGGCGTCCGGCGCCTCGTCTTCAGCTCGACAGCCGCCGTCTATGGGACGCCGGCCAGCATCCCGATCCGCGAGGATGCGGTGCTCGCCCCGATCAACCCGTATGGGGAGACGAAGCGGACGTTCGAGGGCGCGCTTCGCTGGTACGCGGCGGCCTACGGGCTGCGGAGCGTGAGCCTGCGCTACTTCAACGTCGCCGGCGCCTCCGAGCGAAACGGCGAGGTTCATGTCCCGGAGACCCACCTCATCCCCAACGTGCTGGCCGCGGCCGACGGAAGCGCCGCACTCACGGTCTTCGGCACCGACTACCCGACGCCCGACGGAACGTGCGTTCGCGATTACCTGCACGTGGAGGACCTCGCGCGCGCCCACGTGCTCGCGCTCGAGGCCACGGCGCTGGACGACCCGCGCACAGCCGCGACTCCCAGGCTGCCTGGGGACGATGTCGGTGCGGCGGCACTCGCCATCAACCTGGGGAATGGGGGCGGCTTCAGTGTCCGCGAAGTGCTCGCGGCGGCCGAGACCGTGGTGGGTGGTCCGATCCCGCACGCGGTCGGCGAGCGTCGTGCGGGCGACCCCCCGGTGCTCGTGGCCGATGCCGGCCGCGCGGGCGAGATCCTGGGCTGGCGGGCCGAGCACCGCGACATCGTCGAGATCGTCCGCTCCGCGTGGGCATGGCGCGCTGCCCACCCGGACGGATATCGCGCCT
>JADGQH010000187.1 GCA_017881985.1 Chloroflexota bacterium
GGGGCGCGCCTCAGATGAGGCCCTGGCGGATCGCGTAGGCGACCGCGTGGGTCCGGTTGCGGAGATCCAGCCGCGACGTCACGTCGTGGATGACGTTCTTCACGGTCCGCTCGGAGAAGTAGAGCCGGCGGCCGACCTCGGCGGTGTCGTGGCCCTCGGCCAGCAGCCGGAGGACGGCGATCTCCCGCTCGGTGAGGCCCGCGAAGGTCAGCCCGCGCGGATGCAGCACCTGGCGCTGCAGGCGCCCGACCTGCGAGAGGAGGCGGCCGAGGAGGTCCGGGGGGAGGGTCCCCTCCCCGACCGCGGCGGCCCGGATCGCGGTGGCAAGATGGCCCGCGGTCGCCTGGCTGCGCCGGACCACGCCGCTCACGCCCGCCTCGACCGCCGCCAGCAGCCCGGCGTCGTCGACCTTCGCGACCAGCAGGACCAGGCGCTCGTGGCCTGCGGCCCGGAGACCGCGCAGCTCGCGGGTCGTCTCCTCGTCAACGTCGTCCGCGACGACCACCATGACCGCAGCGGCCTCGGCGGCGGACTCGGGGACGACGACGATGCCGGCCTGGTCGCGGAGGTGGGCCGCGAGACCGGCTCGCGACAGGGGGTCGGCGCTCGCGATCGCGACGGAGATGCGATCGACCCGGGCCGTCAGCGCCGCGGCGGTCGGACGGATGGAGATCGGCGCGGCGGTCAACATCTCGATGGCCCCTTCCCCCTGCGCCGTCGCGGCAGTCCCGTTCAGGACCGGATCTCGCGACGACCGCGGCAAGGGTGCGCCCGCGGCACATCCGGGCACTTAACGCTGGCATAACGGGCCGCTCTTCGGGCACTCGCGAGGGGGCGGACGGACGCCGCCCGCGCGGGCCGGCTCCACGGGTCGTCAGAGATGCCGTGGAGTCCGGACGCGGGAGCAGTCGGTTCGGCAACGTGCTCGATCGAATCTGTACGTCAGGACGAGAGAGCGCTCTCGGCCACCCTGAGGTCCGCGAGGCCTGCCGGCGCGATGCCGGGGGCGCCAGACAGACGGTAGACCTTCCATCCCAGCACGAGATTGAAGACGATCAGGGCCAGGAACCCGACCACGGCGATCGGAGAGAGGGGATCGATCAGGAGGCCGGATGCCGCTCCGATTCCGGTGACCCCCAGGGCGATCGTCGCTCCGCCGAAGCCCCTGCCAAAAGCAGGCGCACCGAGCATCGCCACTCCGAGGGCAATGAGGCCGATCGGCAGGAGGACGAGCCCGGCGGCCAGCAACGCATCGAAGATGCCCTGGTTCGCCTGCCACAGGAGGACGACCGTCGCCTGGTCCTGGAGGGTCGCGGCAGGAGCGTGATAGAGATCGGAAAGCCGGGTGGTCGCCACGTGCGGCAGCGCTCCGGCGGCGAGAAGCGCGAGGCCCACGATGCCCAGGACGCCCCCGGAGAGAGCGGGCGCGAGGCTCACTCCTCGCAGGGTGCGAGACAGGGCCACGAAGTGGATCGTCCAGAGGGCCATCACGACCAGGTAGAGGGAGTTCTCCAGCGTCCGAGCCGCTCTGATCTCCGGAAACCGTGCGACCGGTCCTTCGGGTCCTGCGGGATCCGCTCCAACGACTGCGCCGACGAAGAAGAAGACGAAGAGCAGCAGGGCGGCACCCAGGAGCCCCGCCAGACCGCCCCATCGCATGAGGCGCTTCTCCTCGGCGCGCGGCAACGAATTCACGACGCTCTCTCCTTGTCTGTACTTACGGCGTATACTTACGCTGTACGTACCGTACGCGCACGGGTGCAAGCCTGTCAACACACAAACTTACGGTGTCAGCTAGAGTTCGAGCGCAGGAGGAAGCGGATGGCCACCAGACCGAAACCGATCGCGACGCCCCGCCTCCCGCTGACCCGGGACCGGGTGCTGCTGAGCGCCCTCGAACTCGCCGACCGGGACGGCATCGAGTCGCTCAGCATGCGAAAGCTCGGCCGGCGGCTCGGGGTCGAGGCGATGTCGCTGTACAACCACGTTGCCGACAAGGACGATCTGTTGGACGGCCTCGCCGACATCGCCGTGGGCGAGATCGAGGTGCCATCGATCGGGGAGGACTGGAGGGCCGCGCTGCGTCGGCGGGCGATCTCGGCTCGCGAGATGCTGGCGCGCCACCCGTGGGCGGCGGGCCTGATGGAGTCGCGCACCAACCCCAGTCCGGCACGGTCGCGGTACCCCGAAGCCGTCCTCGGAAGCCTACGGCAGGCGGGCTTCTCGGTCGAGATGGCGATCCACGCCTTCTTCACCCTCGACAGCTACATCTACGGATTCGCGGTGCAGGAGCGGAACCTGCCGTCCGGTACCCCGGAGCAGCTCGCGAGCGTGGCGCAGGACATTCTCAGGGCGTTACCCCCAGCGGAGTATCCGTACCTCAACGAGGTCATCGTCGGGCACGTCCTGAAGCTCGGCTTCGACTACGCCGATGAGTTCGAATTCGGGCTTGACCTCATCCTCGACGGCCTCGGGGAGATCCGCGCAGGCGCCTGACACCCGCGACCGGCCAGCCAGGGGCGGCGAGCGAACACCGGACCCACCGGCCTGACGGCCGCCTGATCGGGCAGCCGAACCTGCCCGACGGGCGTGGCGTCAGCCGCCACGCAGGCTGGCGCGGCCCGAGCGCGACCCCTACACTCCGCCACCATGGGAGCACTCGTCACCCTCGCCTCGAAGGCGCTCGAGGTCGTGCCCGGCTCGGTCGCGTCGTGCACGGTGACCGTCAAGAACACCGGCACGGTCGTGGACCAGTTCACGATCGACGTCCTGGGCGACCCCGGCGCGTTTGCCTCCTCCGAGCCGCCGGCGCTCTCGCTCTTCCCTGGCGCCGAGGGGTCCGCGGTGGTCTCGTTCGCGCCGCCCCGCGACGCCGCCACACCGGCGGGCGCACTCCCGTTCGGGATCCGCGCGCGGTCGCAGGAGGATCCGGGAGGCTCGGCGGTCGAGGAGGGGGTCCTCGCGGTCGGGACGTTCAGCGACACGTTCGCCGAGCTCGTCCCGCGCGCATCGCGCGGGAGCCGCGGCGCCACCCACGAGCTTGCCGTCGACAACCGCGGCAACGCCCGCCTCAATGCCTCGATCACCGCCGCGGACCCGGACCAGCTGCTCGGGTTCGACGTGCAGCCGCCTGGGCTCGTGGTCGACCCGGGCACGGCCGGATTCGCGAAGGTCCGTGTCCGACCAGCGAAGCGGTTCTGGCGCGGCCAGCCGAAGACGCGACCCTTCAAGGTGGCCGTTTCCGGTGACGACGGGCGGCCGATCGTCCTCGACGGCACGATGCTCCAGGAGGCGATCCTCCCGCGCTGGCTCGTGCCGGCGCTCCTGGCGCTGATCGGCCTGCTCCTCCTTGCCGCGATCCTGTGGGCCACCATCCTCCAGCCGGCGATCAAGAGCGCCACGACGCAGGCGCTCGCCGACGCCGGGTTCACGCCGATCCCGAGCCTCGTCTCGGGAGGCGGTGGTGGTGGCGCGAGCCCCGCGCCCGGCGGAGGCTCACCGTCGCCGGCGGCCTCGCTCGCGCCGGGTGCCTCGGCAAGCCCGGTCGCCTCGGCCGGCCCGCCGACGCCCACGCCGGCCCCGGTGGGCAACGGCGTGCCGCAGGACGGCAGGCTGGCCGCGGACGGGTCCAACCCGCCGTCGGCCAAGTTCACGTCGACCTTCTACATGACCGACCTCGTCTTCGCGAACCCGAACGGCCGAGCCGGGACGCTCCAGCTCCTGCGGGACGGGTTCGTCCTGATCACGCTGCGGCTCGAGAACTTCCGCGATCTCGACTTCCACTACGTGACGCCGATCGTCATCCAGAAGGGGCAGACGCTGAGCTTCGCGGCCAGCTGCACCTCGTCCGGTGCGTGCGACCCGTCCGTCTACTACTCGGGGTTCGTCCGCCCCTGAGGCGGCCGGGGATCCGGTGACAGGCATGACGTCACGCCGCCGCGTCGGCGTCGCGGTCGCGGCGTGGTTCGCCGTGGCCATCACCGTGGTGCCGGCCCTTGCCGCGGTCACGAGCCAGGGCCGCGGCGTTCCCGGCAGCGGCCCGGCGGCGCCGGTGGCGATCTCCCTCGAGCCGGGCGTCAACACCCGGGTGTCGGTCAACGACGACGGATCACAATTCCTCCGGATCGCGTCTGACGAGGCCGCGGTGAGCCCGGACGGCCGCTGGGTCACCTACCGGGCGTCGCTGGTCGGCGCCAACACCCGGTCGGACAGCGTCCTGCTCGCGGATCGCGCGGCGGGGACGACCACGCAGATCTTCCCGGTCACGACCGCCCCGGTCGCCGGGACGTTCGACGGGCCGGTCGGGCCGATCGCGGTCGAGGAGCCGAGCGTCTCCGGGGACGGCTCGCTCGTCGCCTTCGGGCTGGCCAGCGGCAACCAGGCACCCACGATCATCCTCTGGCGTCGCGGGAGCGGGCTCACGTTCCCGTTGAGCGGGGCCCTGACGGGGAACGTGCCGGGGCTTGCCTACCTGAAGTCCTCGGCACTCCACCACCCACGGCTGTCGGCCGACGGGAGCGTCCTCGCGTTCCAGTCGGACGGCTACACGCCGCTGGCTACGCTGGCGGTTGTTGCTCCGCTGCCCGCCGGCTTCTACGTCCTCGTGCTGGCGACCGGACAGGTCGAAGCGGTGAGCGCAGCCACGGGCTCGACGACCCCGGGGCCGATCGGGCGGCAGTTCGGCTCCCTCGCCGTGTCGGCCGACGGCTCGGTGGTCGCGTTCGCCTCGAGCCAGAACCTGCTGCCCGCGGGGGCGTTCCTCGGATCGAACATCCGAGGCTTCCTGACGTCCATGCAGGTGTGGCGCCGCGATCGGTCCTCGCTGACGACCACGCTTGTCTCCGCGGCGAACGGCGCGCCGGCGGCCCGGACGAGTGACCACCCCGCCCTCTCGTCGGACGGCGGCGTCGTCGCGTTCGAGTCGGACGCCGCCAACCTGGTCCCGGGTGATGCGAACGGGACCACCGACGTCTTCGCCTGGACGGCCGATGCGGGCGTCCGCCGGATCTCGACCGCCCCCGACGGGACGGAGGCCAACGATTCCAGCGCGTGGCCCGCCGTGTCGGCCGACGGTGGCTCGATCGCGTTCGCCTCGCGCGCCTCCAACCTCGTTCCGGGCGACACGAACGGCAACGCCTTTGCCCAGACGGACCGGGCAACCCCGTTCGACATCTTCGTGGCCGGACCCGAGACGGACCGGCTCGCGCGCGTCAGCGTCGGCGTCGGGCCGACCGAGGCCGACGACACGAGCCTGCGACCATCGCTCGCCCTCGGGGCGCGCCTCGTCTTCTTCGAGTCGCTGGCGACGAACCTGGTGCGCGGCGACACGAACGGCAACTCGGACATCTTCGTCCGGGAACGGCGCCCCGCGCAGCCGACACCGACTCCAACCCCAACCCCAACCCCAACCCCAACCCCAACCCCGACCCCGACACCGACACCCAAGCCGATCGTGAAGCCCGCGATCATCGTCTCGCCCAACCCGGTCGATTTCGGCAGCGTCCCCATCGGCACGCTCGGCACGACGCGGAGCGCGACGATCCTGAGCGTGGGGACTGGTCCCGCCGACATCGGCCCCATCGCGATCAGCGGCGCCGACGCGGGTGACTTCCTGCTCAGCGCGAACCCCTGCACCGGGACCAGCCTCGCGCCGGGGGCATCCTGCGTGCTCGGGATCCTCTTCATCGGTACGGCGGCCGGGACGCGGACGGCGATCCTCTCGGTAGCCTCGAACGCAGGACCCCCCGAGACGGTCCCGCTCGTCGCCGCGGTCGGCGTTGGCATCCTCCGCCTCGATCCCCCGACCGGCCCGACCGGCATTGTCACGATCGCCACGGGGGCCGGCTTCCCAGCGAACGCGCCGGTCGTGCTCACCTGGTCCGTCGGGATCACGCCCACGCCCCTCCAGCCGATCTTCACCGACACGAACGGTGCGTTCACGGCACAGGTCCTCGTGCTGCCGAAGGACCGCGAGGGGCCCCGGACGCTCAGCGCCGTCGCCACGCTCTCCGGCGTCCCGGCGGCGCCGGCGACCGCACCGTTCCTCGTCGTCGCCGGGACGGCAGCGCCGCCCGTCAGTGGCCTGATCCAGGTATTCCGCGACTCGTTCGGCCTGCCGATCATCCTGCGCCGGTGAGCGAACACCGCGCGACCGCGCCATCCCCCACCCGGTGGGCTACGCTGCACCCAACGAGCGAGCGATGGAGGCGAACGCCAGCAGGATGATCTGCGCGAAATGCGGCACGCAGAATGCGGCCGGGGACGCCTTCTGCGGCAGCTGCGGCGCGTTCCTCGAGTTCGCGGCCGAGGAGGCCGGCTCGCCTGGGACCGCGGCGGCCGAACCGCAGCCCGGGGCGTCGACGCCCGTGCAGGCCGCCGCGCTCCCGACCGCGGCCGCGCCGCCGCCAGTCGGAGCTGCGCCAGCCGTGGCCGCTCCCCCACCCGCCCCGCAGGCCCCGGCGCCGGTCGCAGCGGCCGTGCCCGTGGTCGCGCAGTCACTCGCGCCGTCGGGTCCCACCTGCCCGGCCTGCGGCAGGGCCAACCCCGCCGGTCGGACGTTCTGCATCTCGTGCGGCGAGCGCCTGCCCGCCGCGGGATGGGTGACCACGGGAGGCGCGCGCCCGGGGCCGGCATCGC
>JADGQH010000188.1 GCA_017881985.1 Chloroflexota bacterium
GACGAGGACCTCTCCATGACCGAGGTCCCCGACAAGCTGTCCGAAGGGACGGGCCACGGGCGTGGCCGCGGCCGGGGGCGCGTGCGCGTGGAACGCGAGCCGGTGGCGGCATCCCGGCCCGTCGTCGAGCGCGCCGTTCGCGCCCCGCGCACGCGGCGCGTGGAGGCGATCGTCGCCGACGAGCGCGGGTCGGTCGACGAGGTCGAGGAGCAGGTCGCGATCGTCGCGCTGCCCGGCGAGAAGCTCTCGAAGGCCCGGACCGTCCGTGCTGCGGCCCCGGCCCCGGTGCCGGCCGAGCCGGCCGCGACGGACGACGAAGAGGCGGTCGTTCCAGCAGGTGCGGAAGGCGCGCCCGGTGCGCTCGAGACCGAGGGCGACGAGGATGCACCGCGGCGCCGTCGGCGACGCGGTGGCCGCGGCCGCGGCCGTGGGCGTGGTCACGAGGGTGGCGTGGAGACGGCGGCGGACGGCGCGGCCGAGCCGCTTCCCGTGGCGGCGCTCAGCGACGAGGATGCCGAGCTCGAGTTCGAGGTGGACGACGAATCCATCCCGGCGCCGCGCCCGGCACCCCGACCAGCCGCGTTCGGCTCCGTGTGGGACTCGCAGATCGGTGTTGCCGCCCCGGTGGCCGGTCGACCGGCCACGGAGGACGAGGAGTTCGACGACGAGCCGGAGATCCCCGAGTATCTGCTCGCGGAGCGCCGGAACCGTGGCGGGCAGGGTGCCCGTGGCGGTCAGCCGATCCAGGGGAACCGCGGTGGTCGCGGTCGAGCCGGCTCGTACGCCGCGGCGATCGATCGCGAGCGGTACGGTCGGGGAGGCGCCCCGAGCAGCGCCGGCGGGTCGGTGCGCTTCGGCGAACCTGCCGGCCGGGGTGGGGTGAATCGCGATGCAGGACCGCGCCGCGACGTGGCGCCGCGACGTGATGCAGCCCCGCGTCGCGATATGGGTCGGCCGGTACAGGCTCGCCCGGAGCGCCTCGAGGGGCGCTCGGGAAGCAGCGAGCCGTGGAGCGAGGTCCCGCCGGAGCTCGAGGAGCTCCTGAAGGCACAGCTGGCGCAGAAGCTCGGCCGCCAGGCCGAGACGCGACCGGCCGCGGGCGCAGCTGCCCCGGTTGAGAGCGTGTCCGCCCAGGGTGACGCCGTCGCGGCCGAAGCCGACGCGCCGACGCCGGCGCGCGGGCGTGGACGCCGGCGGGTCGCAGGTGCCACGGCCGCCGCCGTGGACCTGGTCACGGCCCCGTCCGTCGAGAAGGCGCCCGAGTCCGCTCCCGCGCCGGTTCGACGTCGTCGCGCCACGGGCGCGGCCGCATCGGCGGCAGCGCCAATCCTCCCAGCAACGCCGCCGGTCGAGCCCACGCCCGAGGTCACTGCGGCCCCGAAGCGCCGGGCCGGCAGACCGAAGGCCGCTGCGGCTGTCGAGGCGACACCCGCGGCGCCGGTGGAGGCGGCCGCCCCGGCCACCCCGAAGCGCCGAGCCCCCCGGGCAGCGGCCGCGTCGGCCGCGCCGACGGCATCCGCGACGGATGCCCCGGCGAGCGCAGATGTCCCGGCGCCGAAGCGCCGCTACGTCCGGAAGGCAGTAGCGCCCGTCGAAGGCGCCTGAGCCCGGGTCCCGACGCATGGCGGGACGCGGCACGGGCCTGTCGGAGGCCGGCGGGGAACCGCCGGCCTCAGGCGCGCGCTCGTCGACCGGATCCCCGCGTCGATCTGCCGGCCCGCGTTCGCCGGCCGCCACGGGCCGAGCGGCCGGACCGCATTCGGCGCCCGAGACTGGCACGGCAACCGGTCCGGCCACGCGCTTCGCCACCCGTGGCCAGCCGGCCGCGCTTACGGCTGTCGAACGGATGCTCGCCCGCGGCGTCCCGCAGGTGCTGCTCCTGATCGGTCCGGGCGCCGTCGGGAAGACCACGCTCGCCCTGGACCTTGCGGCCGGGCTGCTCTGTGCCGCCGAGGAGGGCGTCCCGCGTCCCTGTCGCGCCTGCCGCGCCTGTCACCTGGTCGCCGGCGGCACGCACCAGGACCTCCACCGCCTGGCTCCGGAAGGGGCGGGCCGGCAAGTCCGAATCGGCGACCCGGGTGACCCCGACCCGGGCACGGTTCGCCACCTGATCCGCGAGATGGCGCGCCTTCCGGTGGAAGGTCGCCACCGCGTGGCGGTCATCGAGGGCGCGCACCGGATGAACGAGGACGCCCAGAACGCGTTGCTCAAGACCCTCGAGGAGCCGCCGCCCGGGGCGACCCTGATCCTCTGCGCCGACGAGCCCGAGCGACTGCTCCCGACGGTCCGGTCACGGGCGGCGACGCTTCGCCTGGGGCCGCTGGGGATCCGGGCGATCGAGGCCCTGCTGGACGAGCACGGCATCGACCCACCCCGAGCCGCGCGACTGGCGCGCGTGGCCGGCGGCAGGCCGGGCCTTGCCCTCGCCTACGCGGCCGCGCCAAAGGCCGTCGAGGCACGCGAGGAGATCGCACGAACGCTCCTCGACCTGATCCCGGAGAATCGCGCGCGGCGCCTCGCAATCGGCCGCGAGCTGCTCACCCGGGCGGCGGACCTCGTGGGCCTGGGCGTCGAGCCGTGGGGAACCGGTGACCGATCGACCGAGCCGGCACCCGCGGCGGCGCCGCCGCCGGACGGGGAGGCCGCAGTGGCGAAGGCGGGACGTGCATCGCCGGCGGAGCGGCGACTTGCCGCGCGGGCGCTCCTCGAGACGTGGACAGCGGTTGCCCGGGACCTCGCCGTGGTCGCGGCCGGCGGACGCGAGCGCGCGGTGGACCTCGCGCTCATCGACGACCTCGAGACGGCTGCGGCCCTCCTCCCCGCGGGTGCCGCCCCGGCGTTCCTCGCCCGGCTGGCACGGTCCGCGGAGCTGCTCGATTCGAACGCGAATCCCGAGCTGGTCGTGGACGTCCTCGTGCTCGCATGGCCGCGTGCGGCGTGACCGTGCCCGACGACGCGACGACCGTGCCCACGGGCCACGACGGCACGCCGGTGGCCGAAGACGGCGCGCCCCCGGGCCACGACGGGACACCCGCGACTGAGCGCCTGGAGGCGACGGTCATCGGCGCCGTCCAGGGCGTCGGGTATCGCTGGTTCGTGATGCAGGTGGCCGGTGGCCTGGAGCTCCGCGGCTGGGTCGCGAACCGGGCGGACGGCTCGGTGGTGTGCGTGGCCGAGGGACCCCGGGCAGCTCTCGAGGCATTGCTCACGGCGCTCGCCCGCGGGCCGATCTCGGCGCAGGTGGACCGGGTGATCCCGGCCTGGATGCCGCCGACGGGTCGATTCGAGCGCTTCCAGATCCGCTCGGGCAGCCACCCCGGGGACTGACCGGAAGCTCGGCCCGATCGCCCCGTACGTTCGGGGGATTGCCACCGCTGATGAGGAGCGCAACGATCCTGAGCGTGAACTCGGACCAGACGATCGCCGAGACGCTTCCGCGTCTCTATCGCGACGTGCTCGACGCGCTGGGCCGTCTCGAGCAGCTGGGCGCCATGGGCGATGCCGCGCGCCTCCGCGCCGAGGCGATCGGTGCGTATTCTCGCGCCTGGGACGCCACATGCTACCAGCGGCTCCGTGCCCAGCTGGGCCGGATCGAGGTGGCGGTCCGCGATCTCGAGCGGAGTCGACGGCCTCGTCCGGCCTGAGCGACAGCACGCCCGGCCTCCGCGGCGCGCAGCCCATTGCAGCGCACGGCCGGGCGCAGCGCGCAGAGCGCAGCGCGGCGCTACCCTCTCATTCGTGAGCGATGAAACGGTTGGCGGCCTCGGGTCCGCGGGCGCCGTCCCGGTCGGTCCCGATCCCGTTCGAGCCGGCGAACTCCTCGCGATCGCCCTGACCGCACTGGAGGTTCTCTCCGAGCTCGCCGAGACCATCGAAGACGAGTGGATCTACGTGACGAAGCTCGCCGAGATGGGTCGCGCACGGCTGAACGCTTCCGTGCCCGATGCGGATGCGCTCGTCCCGGCCGAGACCGCCGCCGCGATCGACGCGCTCGCGGTCGAAGCCGGCCGCATCACCGATCCCCACCGGGCGATCGACTGGCTGTCGACCCTCCCGGCAATCGCCGAGCTCGCGCTCGGCGGGGGAACCGCCGGCGCGGCGCCCCGACCAGGCACGGGTCGAGCCTGAGGTGCGGTTCCAGGATGCTGCGCGCGACGCCCGCGCGGTCGTCTACGCGGGGATCCAGGCGGACCCGCTCGTGGCTCGCCTGGCGACCCTCGCCGCGGATGCGAGCTACGGCCAGCGGCTGCTGGCCAGGGCCGTCATGAACGGCGAATCGACCGAGCCGGAGACCTGGCGGCGCATCTTCCCGTCGGTGCTCGGGGCCGGCGCGCCCGACCCCGAACGCGCCGAGGCAATCCTGGCCGCAAGCCTCGAGGTCGCGGAGCGCGGGGAGCAGGTCAGAAGCCAGTTCCGGGGGGCGTTCGTCGAGTCGCTCGCGCAGGTGCTGGTGGCCCGGCGAGCGGGCGCCGCCGCCGTTCGCCGCGAGCGTCGCGTGCTATTCGACGGCGTCGCCGCCGAGATTCACCCGTACGACCTGACCGTCGAGACGGCCGGACGCGAGGAGGCCTGGGACTGCAAGTGGGGCGCGCGGGGGATCAACGCCGACGTCCTCAACCAGCTCGACGACGCGCGCCGCCACGCGGCCGGCGAGGAGCACGCCCTGCGCGTCGGCTTGGTCGTCTTCGACGTGCGAACCTCGTGCGCGGTGCGGCTCTCGCAGCAGACGGCGCCGCGGCAGGGAACGGCGGTGGTGACGCTCGAGACGCTCGACGCGCTGGCCGGCCGCAAGCCCACGCCCGGATGACGGGGCACGAGGTCACCCCGGCCATCACGCCCGACGTGCTCTGGCTGGAGCAGACGTACCGCGTTCGTTTCGACGAGGCGACGCCAGACGGCCTGGTGAAGACCTCGGCGCTGCTGGGCTACCTCGGGGATGTCGCCTGGCGCCACTCGGAGGTGCTGGGCTTCCCGCGGGACTGGTATCGCGAGCGCGGGCTCGCCTGGGTGGTCCGGGCGATCGATGTCGCGCTCGTCGCGCCGATCCACGACGGCGACGAGCTGCGCGTCTCCACCCGGCTTGCCGGGTTCCGGCGGGTGATGTGCCGTCGCCGGTCGGAGCTCCGCACCGCCGACGGCAGCATCGCCGGCGAGGTCAGTGTCGATTGGGCGATGACCGACGGCCGCGCCCCGATCCGGATCCCGGCCGACTTCACGGAGGTCCCGGGCGTGGACCGTGCGCCGTTCACGCCGACCCGCGTGGACCTTCCGCCTTCGCCACCGGGAGTCGCGGGACTGCCGCTCGTCCCTCGCCTCCGCGAGCTGGACCCCCAGGGCCACGTGAACAACGCCGTCTACCTCGACTGGATGGACGAGGCGGTCGCGGCCGCCGGCGGTCCCGACGACGTGCGCGCACCGGAGCGGCGCTACCGTCTCGAGTACCTGCGTCCGGCGGGACCCGGCGCGGCCCTCCGGTCCCTCGCCTGGCGCGACGGCGGTGGCTGGGCCTGGAGGCTCGCCGACGATGCGGGCGACCTTCTCCGGGGCCGGCTGGACCAACCAGGTGGCGATCCCTTGACAAGGAGTAGCGGAGCCGCAAAGATAAGATAGATTAGTTATAGAGCGAGGGCACGAGGATGACGGAACGCGACGCGGCCACCGGACGGACATTCGTCATCGTAGGCGCCGGGCTCGCCGGGGCGAACGCCGCCGCGCACCTCCGCAAGAAGGGCTTCGATGGGCGGATCGTGCTCTTCGGGGAGGAACGCGACCGTCCCTACGAGCGACCGCCCCTCTCGAAGGAGTATCTCCGGAGCGCGAAGGAGCGCGACGAGCTGGATGTCCACGCGGGGGGCTTCTACACGGAGCAGGCCATCGACCTGCGGACCTCTTCGCGCGTGACGGCGATCGACGTTCCGTCGAGGGACGTCGTCCTCGAGGACGGGGCCCGGATCCACTACGACCGGCTGCTCCTCGCGACCGGCGCGCTGCCCCGTCGGCTCGACGTTCCCGGGAGCGACCTTGCCGGCATCCACCTGCTCCGCACCATCGCGGACGCCGAGGCGATCCGGGACCGGGCCGTTGCGGCGCGCCGGGTCGTCGTCATTGGCGGCGGGTGGGTCGGCTCGGAGGTCGCGGCGTCCCTCCGCGAGCTCGGGGTGACGGTCGCCCTCGTCGCGCCCGGCTCGACGCCGCTCGAGCGCGTCCTCGGACCGGAGATCGGCGCGGTCTATCGCGACCTCCATGCGGGCCACGGCGTCGAGCTGCACCTCGACCAGCGCGCCGTCGCCTTCCATGGCGGCACCGCGGTCGAGGCGGTCGAGACGGCCGACGGGACGCGCATCGAGGCCGATCTCGTCGTGGTCGGGGTGGGGGCCCGGCCCCGGACCGACCTGGCCGCGGCGGCCGGCATCGAGGTCGGCGACGGGATCCACGTTGACGAGCACCTCGAGACGAGCGTGCCCGGGATCTTCGCCGCCGGGGACGTGGCGGCCGCATGGCACCCCTTCTTCGGGACGCGCATTCGCGTGGAGCACTGGGACAACGCGCGGCGCCAGGGCCGGATCGCCGCCCAGAACATGCTGGGAGGCGCCGATCCGTACGCCCGCATTCCCTACCTCTACTCGGACCAGT
>JADGQH010000189.1 GCA_017881985.1 Chloroflexota bacterium
GAATGAAAGGACTGCCCCGTGAGTGATCCCTTTGCGCCCGTCGAGCCTGGTCCGCAGGCCGGATCCCAGGGTCCGACGGCCTCGCCGTCGGTGCCGTTCAGCCACACCGTTTCGACACCCCCGCCGCCCGTGATCGCACCGGCCAAGAAGGCAGACCGGACGTTCACCATCCTTCTCGCCGTGGGGCTCCTCATCGCCGTCGGCGGGGTGACGTTCGCCGTCGGCCGAATCACCGCTCCTGTGGCAGCCACGACGGCGCGCGGCAATGGCGGGTTCGGCAACGGCGGGTTCCCTGCCGGCGGAACGGGCGCTGCCGGCGCGGGCGCGGGCGCCGCAGGGTTGGGCCGCGGCGGCTTCGGCGGTGGCGTCCTCGTGACCGGGACCGTCGACTCGATCTCCGGCACGACCATGACCCTCAAGGAGACGAATGGCAGCACGGTGACCGTGAACCTTGCCGGCACCACGACGTACCATGCGCAGGCGGCTGCAACCTCCGCGGATGTGACGACCGGGAAGCAGGTGCAGGTCGAGGTCCAGATCGCCGGTGGCTTCGGCGGCCAGGGGGTCCCGGGCGCGAGCCCAGGCGCGGACGCGAGCCCGGTTCCGGGCGCAAGCGCCCCGACGCGGACGATCACCGCCCGGGACGTCACGCTGGTCACGCCCTGACGGGCATCCAAGCCACGATCGCGCCTTCACGCGCACTGGAGATCTCGTGCACCTGCTTGTCATCGAGGATGACGCCCGGCTCGTCCGGCTCCTCCGGCGGCTCCTGACGCAGGACCGCCACGTGGTGGAGACGGCGGAGACGGCCGATGAAGGCCTCGAGGTCGCCGGCGCCTCGCCGGGCCTCGATGCCGTCATCCTCGACGTGGGACTGCCGGACCGGTCCGGGTTCGAGGTTGCGCGCCAGCTCCGCCGGACCGGAAACTCGGTGCCGATCCTGATGCTCACGGCCCGCGACGCGGTCGGTGACCGGGTGGCGGGGCTGGACGCCGGGGCCGACGACTACCTCGTGAAGCCCTTCGCGTATGAGGAGCTGCTCGCGCGTCTCCGCGCGCTGGGCCGGCGACCGCCGCCACGCTCGACGATGCGCCTCACGGCGGGGTCGATCGTGCTCGACGAGGCCCTGCGCCGGGTCACCGTGGCCGGGAAGGAAGTCCAGCTGAGCGGCCGCGAGTACTCAATCCTGGAGTGCCTCCTGCGCCGGCCGGGGCAGGTCCTGAGCCGCGATCAGCTGCTCGATTACGCATGGCCATACGGGGCCGCCCTGACCCCGAACACGGTGGAGGCATACATCCACCTCCTTCGCGAGAAGCTGGGGCCGGACGGCGCCGCCTGCATCGAGACGGTCCGCGGCATGGGGTATCGCCTTCGTGGCAGCTGAGGTCCCGCGCGAGGGAGGCGTTCCTCGTGGCAGCTGAGGTCCCGCGCGAGGGCGGCGACGCAGCGCTGCTCCGGCGCACGCGGCTTCGGCTGCTCGCGTGGAGCGGCGGGCTGACCCTGCTCATCCTCGTCCTGCTCGGGGCGGCACTCTACGCGGCGGTCTCGGGGTCGCTGGCGGCACGCGGGACCGACCTCCTGGCGGCCCGTGCCGACGGGCTCGAGCGGCTGCTCGCGCGGCCCGGGCAGATCCCGGACCGGTTCGTGCTGGGGCCGGGATTCGGCGGCGAAGCGTCAGGGACGCTCGCACTCATCGTCCGCCCCGACGGGGTGCTCGTCGGGCCGGCCGAGCTCCAGGCAATCGACGGGCTCCCCGACCCGGCGGGTGTCGCGGCCGCCCGGGCGGGATCCGTCGACGTCCGCCAGATCGAGGTCTCGTCGATCCCGGTCCGCGTCTACTCGGCGTCGGTCACCCGGGCGGACGGCGCGTACGTCGTGCAGGTGCTCGGCGAGCGGTCGTCAGAGGTGCAGCTCCTCTCGACGCTCCTCTCCGTCCTCGCGTTCGGCGGCCTGGCTGCGCTCCTGCTGGCCCTCGCCGCGGGCTACGTCTACGCGGGGCGCGCGCTCATCCCGGTGCGGTCGTCGATGGATCGGCGGGACGCCGCGCTCCGGCGACAGCGGGAGTTCACCGCGAACGCGAGTCACGAGCTGCGCACGCCGCTGACCGTCATCCGGGCGAGCGTCGCCGACCTCCGGCGCAACAGGAGGCAGCCCGTGGAGACCGTCGGCGAGGCGCTCGACGACATCGACGCCGAGGTCTCGCATCTCACCGCGCTGGTGGAGGACCTCCTGCTGCTGGCCCGCACGGATTCGGGTGCCCTGGCCCTCGAGCACGTTCCGCTCGATCTCGCGGATGTCGCGGCCGAGGCGGCCGGGCCGCTCACGCCGGTGGCGGCGCAGCGCGGCGTCCAGCTCGAGGTCGATCCGCGGCCCGCCCCCGTGACCGGCGATCCGCTTCGCCTCCGCCAGCTCGTGACCATCCTCGCCGACAACGCCCTCGCGCACAGCCCAACCGGGACGACCGTGTCGGTGCGCGTTCGCCCCGACGGGCAGCATGCGGTGCTCAGCGTCGAGGACCAGGGACCCGGCGTCCGCGACGAGGACCTGCCGCGGATCTTCGAGCGCTTCTGGCGCGCCGATAACGCGCCGGCCGGCGGGACCGGGCTGGGGCTCTCGATCGCCGCGTGGATCGTCGAGGCACACGGCGGTGCGATGTCCGCCGCCAATCGCCCCGAAGGCGGGGCGCGCTTCGAGGTCCGGCTCCCTTCGATCGCCGCGGAGGCTCCGAGCTCCTGAGAGGGGGCTACGGCGCATCGCGACCACCCGCCAGGGCGCCTCGCGATCGCCGGGGACCCGCGCCAGACAAGCTGGCACCGAGAGCCCGTAGCATGCCGCGTGCATGCAGCTCCTCGATGGCGCTCCCGTCTACTCCGCGACCGACCTCGTGGGTTTCCTCGCCTGCGGACACCGGTTCGAGCTCGAGCGGGCGGCGCTGGCGGGCCTGGTCACGAAGCCGATCCGGAGCGACCCGACGATCGAGCTCGTCCAGGCGCGCGGGTACGAGCACGAGAAGCGCTACCTCGCGGACCTGGCGGCGGCCGGCCGGCGGATCGTCGAGATCTCGCGCGACGGCTCCGTCGCGAACACGCGAGCAGGCCTCGCGGAGGCCGCCGAGCTCACGCGCCGAGCAATGCTCGACGGGGCGGACGTCGTCTACCAGGCCACGTTCTTCGACGGAACCTGGCGTGGTCACGCCGACTTCCTGCTCCGGGTCGACCACGACCCGGCGGAATCGGACAGCGCGCTCGGTGCCTGGCACTACGAGGTTGCCGACACGAAGCTCGCCCGCCACGTCAAGGCCTCCGCCGTCGTCCAGATCTGCTCGTACGTCGACCAGCTGACCCGGGTCCAGGGGAGGCAGCCGGAGCGGCTCCACGTCGCGCTCGGCGGGAGCGCCCGCGAGACCGTCGTCCTGCGGGTCGGCGATTTCATGGCGTACTACCGGCGCGTGAAGGCGGATTTCCTGGCCGCGGCCGACGAGCAACGCGTCGGCCCGCCGGCCTATCCGCCGGCGAACACCTACCCGGACCCGGTCCAGCACTGCGACGTGTGCCGGTGGTGGGCGGTGTGCCGAGACCGTCGACGTGCCGACGACGACCTGAGCCTCGTCGCGGGCATCACCGGCCGGCAGCGGCGTGGGCTCAAGGAGCGCGGCGCCGATCTGCCGCCCGGCCCCGTCCGCACGCGCCGCGGGCTGGCCGCGCTCCAGCTCCCGCTTCGGCCGAAGCTCGACGGAAGCGGTGACGCCGCGCTGGCGCGCGCCCGCGAGCAGGCCCGGATCCAGGTCGAGGGCGAGGACCGCGGCGAGAACCTCTGGGAGCTGCTCGACCCCGAGTGGTCCGGCGCCGACGGAACGGGAGCACGGACGCTGGTCGCGGATCGCGGGTTCCTGGTGCTTCCCGAGCCGTCGGCCAACGACCTGTTCCTCGACCTCGAAGGCGACCCGTTCGCGTTCGACGACGGGATCGACTACCTCTTCGGCATTCTCGATCCGGCGTCCCCCGAGGGCGATCCGCGGTGGGCACCGATCGACGCGGGCTCCGCCCCCGCGGGCGCCCCGGCACCGGCGGGGGTCGCGCGCGAGCCAGGCGCGCAGGACGCGCCGGGCGAGCCGGCACCGAAGTTCCATGCCTTCTGGAGCGTGGACGCGGACGGCCTTGTCACGCTGGCGGCCGAGAAGACCGCCTTCGAGCACATGGTCGACTTCGTGATCGCGCGCCTCGACGCGGACCCATCCCTGCACGTGTACCACTACGCGGCGTACGAGAAGACGGCGCTCGCTCGACTGGCCCAGCGCCATGCGACCCGCGAGGACGAGGTGGACCGGCTCCTGCGGGGCCGCGTGCTCGTGGACCTCTATCGCGTCGTGCGCCAGGGCATCCGGGCCAGCGTCGAGAGCTACTCGATCAAGCGCCTCGAGCCGCTGTACGGGCTTCATCGCGAGGTCGCCCTCAAGGACGCGGGCAGCAGCATCGTCGAGTTCGAGGTCTGGCTCGGGCGTGGCGCCACTGCCGAAGGACTCGTCGGCGACCAGATCCTCCGTGAGATCGAGGGCTACAACCGCGACGACGTCCTGAGCACGTGGCGCCTCCGCGACTGGCTCGAGCTTCGAAGGCGCGACCTTGGCGAGCGGCTCGGGATCGAGATCCCACGGCCACCCATCCAGCCCGAAGCCGTCGAGCCTCTCGAGCCCGAGGGCCGAGCCGCCCGGGTCGCCGAGGTGGTGGCGGCCCTGACGCGAGGCCTCGAGGACGTCGACCTCGCGGCGCCAACGACGACCGAGGAGCAGCGCACGACGTGGCTCCTGGCGCAGCTCATGGGCTGGCACCGCCGCGAGAACAAGGCGTTCTGGTGGCGCTATTACGCGCTCTGTGGCATGACCGACGCCGACCTCGTCGAGGAGCGTGAGCCGATCGGGATGGTCGAGCTCGACGCCGACCTCGGCGAAGTCAGCCGGCGCGGTGCACGACTCCAGCGATTCCGGTTTCCTCCTCAGGATCACGCGGTGAAGGAGGGACGCCGCGTCGACGATCCGCGGACCCAGCTGTCGGTCGGCACGGTCCGCGAGGTGGACGATCTCGTCGGCACGGTCACGCTGCACCGCACGAAGGCGGAGCTTGACCGCGGGACGCCCGTCTCGCTGATCCCGTACGACTTCGTGAGCACGGCCGTCATCGAGGATTCGCTCCTGCGGATCGGCGCATGGGTGGCCGACGAGGGGATCGCGGTCGCGGGCCCCAACCGGGCGGGACGCGAGCTCCTTCTCCGCCGTCCCCCGCGGATTCCGGGAAGCCCTCCGGGCGCCGTGCTCCAGGCGGCCGGCGAGCGCGCCCTGGATGCGGCCGTGCGCCACGCGCTGGTCCTCGACGAGAGCACCCTCGCGATCCAGGGCCCGCCCGGCACCGGGAAGACGTACACGGGGGCACGGATGATCCTCGCCCTCGTCGCCGCCGGAAGGACCGTGGGGGTGGCCGCCACCAGCCACAAGGTGATCGGCAACATGCTCGACGCCGTGGTCGAGGCGGCACGGGAGACCGGGGCCACCACCGCGACCGGTGCGCCCATCGTCATCGGCCAGAAGCCGGCCGCCGACGAGGAGCCAACGTGTGCCGCCGCCCGGCCCCTCGGCGAGGCGCGGGACATCGCCTCGGCCCTCGCCGCCGGCGTCGTGCACGTGGTCGGAGGCACCGCCTGGCTCTGGTCCAACCTCGCCATGGCCGGCAGCGTTGACGTCCTCCTCGTCGACGAGGCGGGCCAGATGAGCCTGGCAACGACGGTCGCGATGTCACCGGCAGCGACCTCGATCGTGCTCCTGGGCGATCCCCAGCAGCTCGACCAGCCCCTCAAGGGGAGCCATCCACCCGGCGCCGAGCGCAGCGCCCTCGCCCATCTGCTGGCTGGGGACCCGGGACAGCCGTCCCACGCCACGATGCCCCCCGAGCGTGGCCTGTTCATCGAGAAGACGTGGCGGCTCCATCCCGACGTGTGCGCGTTCACGAGCGAGGTCTTCTACGAATCGAAGCTGACGCCCGAACCCGGGCGCGAACGGCAGACAGTGCAGGGCGTGCCTCCCGCGTCGAGGCCGGGCGTGCCGCCGCTGCGGGGGGCCGGGATCCGCTGGCTGCCCGTGGAGCACAGCGCGAACGACGTCGACAGCCCGGAGGAGGCCGCCGAGATTGCCCGCCTCCTCGGGGAGCTGTTCGACCCCGCGACGCGCGCATCGTGGACGAACGCGAAGGGGCAGGAGGCGCCGCTCCGCGCGGAGGACGTGGTCGTCGTGGCGCCGTACAACGCGCACGTCGACCGGATCTCGGCGGCCCTCCGGGCGGCCGGCCTCGGCGGCGTCCGGGTCGGTACCGTCGACAAGTTCCAGGGCCAGCAGGCGCCGCTCTCGATCTACGCGATGGGCTCGTCGTCACCGGAAGATGCGCCGCGGGGCATGGAGTTCCTCTACTCGCTGAACCGCCTGAACGTGGCCACCTCGCGCGCGCGTTGCGTCGCGGCGGTCGTCGCGTCGCCCGCCCTCGTCCGGGTCGCCTGCCAGACGCCGCGCCAGATGCGCCTCGCCAACGCGCTCTGCCGGCTCGTCGAGATGTCCGTGCCGGGAGCCTGACCG
>JADGQH010000030.1 GCA_017881985.1 Chloroflexota bacterium
GGGATCCGGCCGGGCACGAGCGGGTGATCCCGGATCCGCCGGACGTCGTCGACGACGCTGCCGGCCTGGTCGGCGATCGTGAGCCAGTCGATGTACGCGCCCTCGGTGGATCCCGGGCCGGGCCCGACATCGCGGAACCCATCCGGTCCGAGCGCGGCGGTCTCGAGGCTGCTTGCGAGGAGGCCCCGGATCGCCTCGTCCGTGAAGAACTCCATGCCGCAGTCGGTGTGGTGGACGACGAACCACTCGGCGGTTCCGAGGAGCTTGTAGGAGATCACGAGCGAGCGGATCGCGTCGTCGCTCGCGCGGCCGCCGGCGTTGCGGATCACGTGCGCGTCGCCCTCGTGCAGGCCCGCGTACTTCGCTGGGTCGAGCCGGGCATCCATGCAGGTGAGGATCGCGAACCGGCGGGCAGGCGGCACGGAGAGCTCGGCGCGTGGACCGAACGATGCGGCGTAGGCCGCGTTGGCGGCGAGGACTTCGTCGAGGACAGCGGACATCGGGACGCACTCCTGGGAAGCGGGTCGGCAACCGACCCATGGGACACGGCGCTCACCGCGCCGACGCGGCGAGCCAGATCAGCGTCGGCGGCCCTCCGCCGTCGCGGAGGAAACGGAAAGGCCGCGGCTCCTCGTGGATCCGCGGCCCCGTGACCGGCGTCGACCCGGTTCGACCGGGTCAGGTCGAGCAGCGGGTCAGACGCGCGCCTCCACACGGCGGGGCCGCCGACGACAACACCGCGCCTCGAGGATCGCCCGGACATCTGCCCGAATGGTGCTCACTTGGGAACAGTAGCCGAGCCCCCGAGGGGGCGCAACCGGCGCGTCCAGCACCCGCGGGCCTAGCCGGTTCCGGTGGGCGCCTCTGCGTCGGCGTGCCAGGTGGGCACCGCGTAGCGGTCGGCGAGGAGGCGCTCGGTCGCGACGAGCTCGGCGGGCGACAGGGCGGTCGAATCCGCGGCATCGACGCCGAAGGCCCGCAGCACCGCGATCTCCACGTCGGCAGCGGCCGGCCTGGCGCCGAGCTCGCGCGCGAGGGATGTGACGCCCACGCGGCGGCTCCTCGTGCGCTCCCAGCGTGGGTCGCCCGGCGCGCCGGGCCCGTTGCAGACACGAACCAGCGCGTCGAGATCGGCGTCGACGAGGAGCGTCGCGTGGACGAGCAGGGCCCGACCGCCGATCCATGCGGCCACGCCGGAGAGCTTGCCGCCGGGCGCCAGGATGTCGCGCTCGGTCAACTCCGCCGCGACCCCGAGCGACCGGACGGCGGCCGCCAGCGGCGCGAGGACGAGCCGGTACAGCCCGGGCAGCCGCCGCAGTGACGGGTCGGCGACCAGGAGCGCGTCTTCCGGGCGGAGCACGACCGAGACGTTGAGGTTGCCCGGGTCGTGCCAGACCGTGCCGCCGCCCGTGAAACGGCGCAGGACCGGTGCGCCGAGCGCCGCCGCCGCCTCGAGGTCCACCTCCGCGGCCGCCAGCTGGAAGCGTCCCACGACCGCGCAGGGCGCATTCCGCCAGAGCCGGAGGACGGGCGTCCGCGCGGCGGCATCGGCGCCGACATGGCGCGCGATCGCCTCCTCCCGCGCCAGGTTGGTCCGCGGGTCGCGTTCGCCGTCGTCCGCGACGTAGCGCCAGGGCGTGACGGTGCGGGGCTCCAACGTCGTCGGGCTAATCCTCGTCGGCCGTGCCGAGCACACCCTCGAGCCCCGCGGCCTCGGGCGCGGCCGCGCCGCCGGAGCAGTCGAGGGTGGCCGTGTACGGGTCGATCGCCGTCTGCGCGGCCTGGTGCTCCGCGATCCAGGAGCGCCACTCGGCGCGGACCGCCGCGGTGAACGCGGCGGTGGTCCGGCTCGCGACGGTGACGCGCAGCGTGCTCAACCGGGACCGGAGCTCCGTCTCCCAGTCGCCGGCGATCCCCTCGTGGACGGCCTCGTGGGCCCGCAGGGCGCCCGTCATCGCCGACCAGCCGGTCGCCATGGCGGCGTTCGTCGGGGCCCAGGACGGCATGTCGACGCTCACGCGCTTCGTGACGGTCGGGTTCGCGACCGTGGCCGTGATCACGCCATCGGAGACCTCGAAGGACGGATCCCCGCCCCACGCGAAGGAGACGTTCGTCCGGGCCCAGCCGCTGTCCGCGCGGTACGGGCTGTTCGCGTTCATGTAGCCAACCACGCGGTCGCAGTCGGCGGTGCCGCGCGGGAGCGTGACGGCCCAGCGCTGGACGGGGAGCGCCCCGCCGGGAGCGAGAAGGCGCTGGAGCGCCGCGTTGCCGTGCCGGCGCTGGACCACGTCCGCAAGCCGCTGGCGGGTGCCGGCGTCGGCGCCCGTCATGAGCGTTCGCAGCGTGGCCGGGTTCGTCGCCACGTCGAAGGCCGGCTCGCAGCGTGCAGCCGGGCGCGCGCCGGTGCGCTGCGGTCCGCGCTCGCGGGTGCCTGCATGGGCGAGGCCGGTTGCCATGGCGCCTACGGTACCCGGCCCGCGCAAGAGGTGCCGCCGGACCCGCGGCCGCGCCGTGCTCCCTGGTTACGAGACGGGCGCGAACCGTGCGGTGAAGTGTCGCAGCGCCGCCGGCTCGTCGACGATGCGGAGCCCGCGCAGGTCCGCGGCCCCCTTTGCCACGGAGCGGACCACCTCGATCACGTAGTCCACGTGGGACTGCGTGTAGGTGCGGCGTGGGATCGCGAGCCGGACGAGGTCCATCGCCGCGGGCGTCTCGCTCCCGTCCGGGTGACGCCCGAACATGACGGTGCCGATCTCGCAGCCCCGGATGCCGCCCTCCACGTAGAGCGCCACGGCGAGTGCCTGGCCCGGGTAGGCCAGTGGCGGGATGTGGGGCAGGAGCGCCCGCGCGTCCAGGTAGACCGCGTGCCCGCCAATTGGACGGACCACGGGAATCCCATCCGCCGAGAGCGCGTTGCCGAGGTACGCGGTGGACCGGATCCGGTAGCGAAGGTAGTCCTCGTCGACCACCTCGCGGAGGCCCTGGGCGATCGCCTCGAGGTCACGGCCCGCGAGGCCGCCGTAGGTAGGGAAGCCCTCCGTCAGGATCAGGAGGTTCCGGCAGCGCTCGGCGATCTCGTCGTCGCGCAGCGCCAGCCAGCCACCGATGTTCGCCAGCCCGTCCTTCTTGGCCGACATCGTCATGCCGTCGGCAAGCGAGGCGATCTCGCGCACGATCTCGGGCACGCTGCGGTCGGCCTGGCCGGGCTCCCGGAGCTTGATGAACCAGGCGTTCTCCGCGAACCGGCAGGCGTCGAGGAAGAGCGGCACACCGAACCGGTCGCACAGGGCGCGGACGCCCCGCAGGTTCTCGAGACTGACCGGCTGCCCGCCGCCCGAGTTGTTCGTGATCGTGACGAAGACGGCCGGCACGTCGGCGGCTCGCGCGGCGAGGAGCTTCTCGAGCCCGCCGAGGTCCATGTTGCCCTTGAAGGGATGCTCGACCTCCGGGTGGCGCCCCTCCTCGATGACGAGGTCGACCGCCTCGGCGCCCGTGGCCTCGACGTTCGCCCGCGTCGTGTCGAAGTGCGTGTTGTTCGGGATGACCTTGTCCGGACCGCCGATGACCGAGAACAGGATCTTCTCCGCGGCGCGTCCCTGGTGCGTCGGGATGACGTGTCGGAACGGGAAGAGCTCCTGGACGGCGGCCAGGAACACGTACCAGGACGGAGAGCCGGCGTACGACTCGTCGCCATGCTGGACCGCGGCCCACTGGTCACGACTCATCGCGCCGGTCCCCGAATCGGTGAGCAGGTCCACGAGGACGTCGGCGGCGTGCAGGTTGAAGAGGTTCAGCCCGGCCGCCTCGATGGCGCGCAGCCGCTCGTCCCGGGTGGTCATCCGGATCGGCTCGACCGAGTGGATCCGGAACGGCTCGATGATCGTCTGCCAGCGGTCCATGTCGGGACGATACGCCGATGGCGAAGCCCGTGGCAGTGCAAGCGACCTTGCATGCGACATGCAAGGGGACCTTCGTCACCTCCGCGCGGGCCGTTGCGCCCTCGCGGCCTCCCCGGCCGATCGGGTTCCATGGGCGCATGGCGTCCCCGCCGGCGTTCCCTGCCGCCGTCCCGCTCTCGTCCCTGGCGACCGGCAGGTCGGCGCGCGTCATGGCGATCCCGGCCGACGCTGCTGCCGCCCTCGCGGCAGAGGGATTGACGGCCGGCGACCTCCTCGAGATCGAGACGCGCCAGCCATTCGGTGGGCCGGTCGTCGTCCGCGTCGGCCATGCGCGGCTGGCAATCGCGGCACGGGTCGCCCGCGAGATCGTCGTCGAGCCGCTCGGCGCGGCGGCGTCCACGCGATGAGACTCGCGGGGGCGAGGTCACTCGCAGGTTCGGGAGCGTCCGGCGCCACGCCCGTCGTCGCGCTGGTCGGCCGGCCGAACGTCGGCAAGTCGACCTTCCTCGCGCGGGCCAGCGGCCGTTTCGCCGAGTCGGCCAACGTGCCCGGGACGACGGTCGGCGCCGAGGCACGGCCCGTGGTCACGGCTGCCGGGCCGGCGATCCTCGTGGACCTCCCTGGCACGCTCGCGCTCGACGATCACCCGACGGGGGATGCGCCGTTCTGGCAGCTCCTCCTCGACGCGGCACCGGATGCCGTGCTGGTGGTTGCCGACGCAGGCAACCTGGCGCGCCACCTGCCGCTCGCGCTCGCCTGCCGGGACCTGGGCCTCCCCATCGTGCTGGCCGCAAATCTGTCCGACGAGGCGTCCGCGCGCGGCGTCGAGATCGACACCGGCGCCCTGGCCCAGCTGCTCGTCTCCCCGGTCCACCGCACGGTGGGTCGCGACGGCACCGGGGTCGCGCCCGCCCTCGAAGACGCCGTCCGGCGTGGGCGCCAGCGCGTGGCGGTCCGGGATGCGGGTGCATCGCCGCGGGCCACGATCCCCGCCGTCGTCTACCCGCCGGCGGTCGAGGGGCGCCTGGCGTCCGAGACCGCCCATCACCGGATCAGCCCGTCCCTGGGGGCCGCGGCCGCGCCCGCGGCCCCGCTGGCACAGTTCGTCGCCGACGGCCGCGTCTCGCCGTGCGGGGCCGCGACGATCGCGCTCGCGGATCTCCTTGCGCCGCATCGGCGCGCCACGGCCGACGCGTGGGCCGAACGCGTGGAGCGGCGCCACGCCATGGCGCCGGCCCTCGCAGAGCGGATCGCGGCGGCGAGCGTGCGGCCGTCGACGGGAATCCCGCTCTTGCTCGGCGTGCTCGCGGCGACCTTTGCCCTCGTGATGGTCGGGGGCGGCGCGGCCGCTGCCGGGCTCGGCTCGGCCTGGAACGCCTGGGCGTCGCCGCCGATCCACGCGGTGGTCGGCACGCTCGTCCCCGTTCCCTGGCTGGCCAGCGCGCTCCTCTGGGCGCTCGACGCGGGCCTCCTCGCCATGCTCTCGGTGGGCCTCCCGTACGTCCTGGCGTTCTACGTGGTGATCGCCGCGCTCGAGGATTCGGGCTACCTCGCGAGCGTCACGGTGCTCGCGGACCGCGTCCTGGGCGCGGTCGGACTGCCGGGACGGGCGGCAATCCCGCTCCTCGTGGCGACCGGCTGCAACGTGCCCGCGATCTACGCGACGCGCGTGCTGGCGACCCGCCGCGAACGCGTGATCGCCGCGTTCCTCGCCACGCTCACGCCGTGCTCGGCACGCTCGGCGGTGGTGATCGCGGCGCTGGTCCCGTTTGCGGGGCCCCTGGTGGCGCTCGCCGCGTTCGGGGTCGTGGGCGCGCTCACCGTGGCGGCCGGCATCGGCGCGAACGCGCTCCTGCCCGGCCGGCAGTCGCCGCTCGTGCTCGAGCTGCCGCCGTTCCGACGGCCGCTCCTGCGAAGCGTGACGGCCAAGGCGTGGTTCCGCTTCCGCGACTTCGTGCGCGCGGCGACGCCGCTCATGCTGGTCGGGTCGTTCGTGCTGGGCCTCGCCTTCGAGAGCGGCGCCGTCCACGCATTCAGCGGCGTCATGGCGCCGCTCGTCCATGGCTGGCTGGGGCTTCCCGCCGTGGCCGGCATCGCGCTTGCGTTCTCCTTCCTGCGCAAGGAGCTGGCGCTCCAGCTGCTCCTGGTCCTCGCCGCTGCCGAGGCCGCGGGGACTGCGGTGGCGGCCGCGGGCGCGCCGATCGCCCTCAACACGCTGATGACGCCGTCCCAGCTCTTCGTCTACGCCATCGTCGCGTCCGTCTCGCTCCCGTGCGTGGCGACCTTCGCGGCGCTCGCCGGTGAGCTCGGCCGGCGGACCGCGGTCCTGATGAGCGTGGCATCGATCGCACTGGCGGTCACAGCAGGCGGCGTGCTGGCCCGGGTCGTCGGGATCGCCTGACCGTCAGCCCTTGCGGCCGCGCTTGAGCTCGGCCACGTCGAACACGGCGGTCGCCGACGACCAGTTCGGGGAGACCTCCACGCGGGTCGCGAGGATCAGCCGCGTCATGCCCGAGACCGTGAACAGCAGCGCGAACGCCGGGTAGCCGAGTGGCAGGAGCGCGAGGAGGAGGCCCGACGAGGTCTGCCCGATTGTCAGGCCCGCCGCGCTCCTGGCCACGAACGCCCCCTGCGCCCCGATCAGGTCGACGCCGCCGGTAAGGCGGAGGAGCCGCTCGTTCGCCGCGAGCGAGCCGGCCGAGGCGCCGGACGACGCCATCGCGGCCACCACGCAGAGGACGAGCCACGCGACCGGGTTCCCTGGGAACGCGAGCAGGCCCACGATCATCGACCCGCCGCGCAGGACGAACGACAGGCGCAGGGTCCGTGACGCGGAGCCGCGATTGAGCCAGCCGCCGACCACGGTCGCGGCGACGAGGGAGGCTGCCGACGCGATCGCGGAGAGCAGGATCGCGAAGCCGGGCGGCAGGTGCAGGACGCTGATGCTGTAGATCGAGAGATACGGGCCCATGCCCGCGCCGAACGCGGCGATCGCGACGGCGCGGATGAACCGGTTCGTCTCGGGGCTGCGCGGCGGCGCCTCGCCGCGGGGCGCAACGCGAACCCGGCCCGGGCGGCGCAGGCGCCGCACGACGGCGAGCTCGACGATCCCGAAGACGCCCGCGATCCCGAAGATGCAGGCGTAGACGAGGAGGCCGATCGCGCTCAGCCCCGCCTGGACGATGAGCGCCACGGGCAGCAGCAGCATGGCGCCCAGGCCCTGGGTGATGCCCATCACGCGCGGCGCCACGAACCGCCGCTCACCCTCCGGGAGGATCGCGCCGTACCACGCGAGGAGGTTGGCCCCGCCGATCGCGGAGGCGGCACCCGCGAGGCTCATCACGGCGGCGATCGCGACGATCGCGACCGGCGATCCGATGAGATGGAGCTCGTGGAGGACCACGATCGCGGCGAGCACGAAACCGCGCGTCTCGCCGACGGCGAGGATGCCAAGCGTCACGACGCGGAGGTTGCCGTCCGTGCGCCGCAGGAGCGCCGGGACCAGCAGCTGGGCGGCGCTCACCGCGAAGGGGAGGACGCCGATGACGGTCGCCGCCGCCGCGGGCGTCCCGAGCGCCAGCAGGAGCGGGATCGTCAGGCCGTCGCCGGCCAGCGCGAAGACCGCCGCCGCGGTCCCGCCGATCCCCTGGAAGGTCCGATACCGCGGCGCGCCGAACGCTCGCCACTCGTCGACCGAGGTGCGTGCGCCCGCCGGGACGCCGAGCCGGTTGAACGCCGGCATCGGGCGCCGCCGGATTCGTTCGCGAAGGTGCAGGCTTCCCCGGCCGGGATGCGGCAGGTGCGTTCGCGGACGGCTGGCTCGGGGCACGGGCCCAATGGTAGCCGGGCACCGGACGGGTCCCGGGAGCGGGCGGGTCCCGGGGAGTGGCCCGGGTCCCCGCCGAACGGTCAGTCGAGCGTGATCGTCAGGCCGCTGTCGTCCTCGTCCCGGATGTCGACGATAGGCCCGCGGAGGCCGGTCCGGATCGCCTCGCGGACGCGATCCGCATAGCCCGTCGGGATCCCCGGGAGCGAGCCGGCCAGGCCGGCGAGAACCCCGGGCACCTGCAGGTCCACGACCACGCGCCCGTTCTCGCGAACCTGGACGCGAATCCGGTTCGGCGTGCTCGGCGCGGAGGAGCCCGACGGTCCGGACGAGCCCGACGAGCCGGCCTTCCCGCCAGCCGTGTGCGCGCCGGATGAGCCCGACGGCCCGCCGATCCCGCCGGCCGGGTGCGCGCCGGGAGCGGCCGAACCCGTGGTCGATCCGCGCGACGTTCGATCCGCCACGGTAAGTGCATCGAGGATCGGGGCCGCTTCCTCGGGAGTGAGCCGGCCGTCCGCGACCAGTTGCAGGATGTCGTCGACGGCGTCACCCATCGCGTGCCCCGCTGCCGAGTCGGCGCTCGGCCTCGGCGACGTCGATCTCGCCGTGGGCGAGCGCCTCGAGGATGGCCAGGGTGTCGGCCGAGTCCGGCGGCGTCGGTTCCCCATCGGCGCCATGGAACGCGGAGATCGGCGGCGTCGGCGGACGCGCCGGCGTCGGAGGCAATGGCGGTGTCGCGGGGCGCGGCAGCGCGTCCTGCGCGGATTCGTTCGCCGCGCCGGTCCGCTCAGGGCGGACCCTTCCGGCTCGCACCTCGACGTCGCCCGAGAGCGTCCGGACCGCGAGCCGGGCGGCCCCGTCGCCGATGACCATGGGATCCCGTCGTCCGTTCCCCGCGCGCCGGTCGGGGTGCGCGCAATCTACGTCGCCCGAGACGGTGCGGACCTCGATCGTCACGCCGCCGTCCACCGCCAGGTCGACGTCGCCGGAGGTCGTGTTCACGACGTGATCCCCGGCCGGCGCGAAGCTGCTCGCGATCTCCACGTCGCCGCTCACGGTGGTGATGTTCGTCCGCTCGGTCCGCGGCGCGTCGATCTCCACGTCGCCGCTGACGGTTCGGACGGTCGCCGCGATGGGGGAGGTGGCGACGGCCCGAAGGTTCCCCGACGCGCCCTCCATGCGGAGCTCCCCGCCGCCGCCACGCAGCGAGACGTCGCCGCTGACCGTCCGGACGGCAACCGAGCCGGTCACGTCACGCACGCTCACGTCGCCCGAGCTCGCGCTGATCTCCAGGCGTACGTCCTGCGGGACCTCGAGCTCCACGGTGCCCCCGCCCACGTCGAGGCCGAAGAGCCCCAGGCTGCCCAGGCGGAAGCCGAAGCCCCGCCCCCGAATGGCCCGCCCCAGGTGGATTCCGTAGCTGCCCGGCCCGGTCGACACTTCGATCGCGGGATGATCGGCCGCCGGGGCCACCAGGCGCACGACCGTGCCGTCCACGCCGCGCACGCGGACGTCGTTCGAGCCCACGCCGACGACCACCGTCCCGCGCGGCCCGATGTCGTGCTCGCGGACGAGCGGGCTGGCCGCGATCTGTTCGTCGTGCATCCGTCAGCCTCCCAGGGCTCGCAGCTCGGCAGCGGCCGAGGCGGCGTCGATCTCGCGCCGCGCGAGCCGCTCGAGAACCTCCCGCCGGGCAGCGGCCATGTCGACGGCCGCGGAGGCCGCCTCGAGGCTTCCGCCCTGCCCAGCCGCGTTGGGTTCCACCGGTTCGTCATCGATCGCCGTGTCATCAGCGAGCCCGAGCGCGCGCAGGAGTGCCTCCACGCGCGCCCGCACGGTCGGGTAGGAGATGCCGAGCTCGCGCTCCATCTCCTTCAGGTTGCCCTTCGAGCGGAGGAAGCTCTCCAGCAGGGCGAACTGCTCTCGTGACAGCCGCGCGAAGCGTCCGACGTTGAAGTCGCCCTCGAGCGTGGTTGCGCACGAACGGCAATGGAGCCGGGTCACCGCGAGCTCACCGCCGCAGATCGGACAGGTCGCGATGGCGTCGTGGGGCATCAGGGGCGCTCCTTTCGCGGGCGCGGTTCCGGCCGGACGCAGCCGTCGATTCGCCGTCGCTCGGCGGCGGTCGACCGGTCGGCCATCTCCCGGCGGATCTCGTTCGAGCCCAGGCGGGGGAAGAGGATCCGGTACTCGTACATCGTGTGTCTCCCGTGCGTCGCACACCGTGCGTTGGCTGCATATTGCTCTCGCATATATCATTTTGTCAAGCCGGATTTCTAATCTGGAAAGATGTGTGTCACTCCGAAGCTATTCGCCGCTCGGCGTCCCGCTGCGGCCGCCGCATGCCGACGGGCTTCGCGGACGCTACGATCCCGCCATGCCCACGAACCGGCTCGCGGGCGAGACGAGCCCGTACCTCCTCCAGCACGCGCACAACCCCGTCGACTGGCATCCATGGGGCGCGGAGGCGCTGGAGCGGGCACGCGCCGAGGACCGTCCGATCTTCCTCTCGATCGGATACGCGGCCTGCCACTGGTGCCACGTCATGGAGCGCGAGTCGTTCGAGGATCCCGAGACCGCGGCCTACCTGAACGCGAACTTCGTGAGCATCAAGGTGGATCGCGAGGAGCGACCGGACCTGGACGCGATCTACATGCAGGCCGTGCAGGCGCTCACCGGCTCCGGCGGCTGGCCGATGAGCGTCTTCCTGACACCCGACGGCAGGCCCTTCTATGGCGGCACCTACTTCCCGAACTCGCGACGGCACGGACTCCCGTCGTTCCGCGACGTCCTGGAGGGCGTCGAACGTGGATGGCGCGAGCGACGCGGTGACGTCGAACGCGCCGGGGCCGGGCTCGCTGCGCGACTTGCGCCGACCGTCCGCCTGGGCGACGGGGCCGCGCCGGCGGACACGGGCGTCCTGGACGCCGCGGTTGCTGCGCTCGAAGCCGGGTTCGACGCGCAGAACGGCGGGTGGGGGACGCCGATGAAGTTCCCCCAGCCGATGGCGCTCGAGTTCCTGCTCCGACGAGCGGCCGCCGGCGACCTTCGGGCGCTCCCGCTCGCGAGCCGGACGCTTGACGCGATGGCAGCCGGCGGGATTCACGACCAGCTGGGCGGAGGGTTCAGCCGCTACGCGACCGAGCCGACCTGGCTCGTGCCCCACTTCGAGAAGATGCTCTCCGACAACGCCCAGCTCGCGCGCGTCTACCTGCACGCGTGGCAGCTGACCCGCGACGCGCGGTACCTGGCCGTCGCCCGATCAACCCTCGACTTCGTGGCGCGCGAGATGGCGCTTCCCGACGGCGTCTTCGCGGCCAGTCTGGACGCGGACACCGAAGGCGAGGAGGGCGGGACGTACGTCTGGACGGCAGGGCAGGTTCGCGATGCCCTGGCGGCGGCGGGGCTCGGCGCGGACGCGCAGCTGTTCGCTGATGCATTCGACGTCACCCCGGGCGGCAACTGGGAGGGCCGCACGATTCTCCGGCGCGTGGCGACGGATGCAGGGCTGTCGGCGGCAACGGGACGTGCCGAGGCGGACGTAGCCGACCGCCTCGGCGCCGCACGCGCCGTGCTCCTGGGAGTCCGTGCTCGACGGCCGCAGCCTGCCCGTGACGACAAGGCGCTCGCCGGCTGGAACGGGCTGATGCTCGCGGCGTTCGCCGAGGCGGCCGCGATCCTCGAACGGATGCCCGACACGGCGCTCGCGGTGGCTGGCCGCAGCTATCGCGACATCGCGGAACGGGCAGGGGAGCGGCTCCTGGTCGTGCTCGTCGATGGGAACGGCCGGCTGCGACGATCCTGGAAGGACGGGCAGGCGCGACACGCCGGCACGCTCGAGGACCACGCCTGCCTTGCCGACGGCCTGCTCGCGCTCCACGACGCCACGGCGAACGAGCGCTGGTTCAGCGCCGCCCGCGCCCTCGCCGACACGATCCTCGCGCACTTCCCCGACCCGGCCGGCGGCTTCTTCGACACGGCCGACGATGCGGAGCGGCTCGTGGCACGGCCGCGCTCGCTCGAGGACAACGCGCTGCCATCGGGGAACGCGATGACCGCCCTCGTGCTCCAGCGACTGGCGGCGCTCACGGGCGAGGGACGCTACGCGGACGCAGCCGAGGGTGCGTTCGGACTCGTCGGGACGGCGCCGGCGCGGTACCCGACCGCGTTCGCCCAATGGCTCGTGGCCCTCGACTGGCGTGCGGGGCCCGTCGACGAGATCGCGCTCGTCGGCGCGCCCGACGACCCGCGGCTCGGGCGCCTGCTCGACGTCGCGCGGGCCGGCTACCGTCCGCGCCAGGTGATCGCCGTCGCCCCCGAGCCTGCGTCGAGCGCGGTGGCCCTCCTGCAGGCCCGGTTCGCGATCCGCGGGCTCCCGACGGCATTCGTCTGCCGATCGTTCGCCTGCCGCCAGCCCGTGACCGAGCCGGAGGCGCTCGCAGCGCTCCTGGCTGGCTGACTCGTCGGGCCTGCGGCCCGCATGCCTCGGGCACCCAGCGGGTCTTGGGCGCCCGCGGATGTCAGGGCGGCCACGGGTGTCGGGCCGCTGCGCATGTCAGGCGCCCAGCGCGCCTTGAGTCCGACCCGCGATCATGCCGTGCCCGTTTCAGGCGTCTCGCCCGTGGTCGTCGGCGTGGCCTGGTGAAAACGGAGACGCCAGCGGCCCTCGCGATGAACCCAGAGCGAGGAGCGCCACGCGTGTCGTGAAGTGCCGTCGGGGGAGCGCGAGGCGGTGCGGAATGTGACCAGGATGACGCGCTCGTCGATCGGGATCGTCGTGAACGACCCGATCGTCGCATCCGCCGTGGGGGCACGCTCGAGCAGGTCGAGCACCGCCGCCCGATCCCAGCGCCGGCCGCTCGCCCCGAACTCCTCGAAATCGTCGGCGAGCAGGCCCGCAAGGCCACCCGGGATCGCCGCTCCGTCGCGTCGGGCGAGGGCGAGCTCGTAGACGAGGAGCTGATCGGCGTGCGCGGTCAGGGCTTCGGCGCTCCGTCCGTGCGGTCTGCATCCCGCCGGAGCTCGTCGGCCTCCTTGCGCGCGGCCTTCACGCCCCGTCCCAGCGCTTCACCCCACTTCGGGAGCATCTTCGGGCCGCGCCACACGAGCACGACCGCGAGCACGATCAGGAGGACGACGACGGTATCGAGGCCGAACATGCCCGCATGGTAGCCGAGGCGCTCGCCGGCCGTCGATAGGGGGTATTGACAACGTAGTTAGTGACCACTATCTTGCACGCATGGCTACCACGTACCCGACGACGACCCGCCGAGCGCGAGGCCCCCGCATCTCCGCGGACGAGCGCCGCGCCGAGATCGTCGAGGCAGCGGTCACGGCGTTCGCCGCCAACGGCTACGCCGGCACGTCCACCGAGACGATCGCGGACCTCGCCGGCGTGTCGCAGCCATACGTGTTCCGGCTGTTCGGCAGCAAGCAGGAACTCTTTCTGGCGGCAGTCGACCGAGCCTTCGGGCGCGTCACGCTCGCCTTCGAGGCCGCCGCGCGCAAGCCGGTCGGGGAGATTCCCGGGCTGCACCCGATCCTCGGCTCGATGGCCCAGGCGTACCACCGGCTGTTGGCCGATCGGTCGCTGCTGCGCATCCAGCTCCACGCGTACGCGGCGTCCAGCGACCCGATCGTAGGCGCATTCGTCCGGCAGCGGTACGCGGCCCTCGTTCATCGAGTCAGCGATCTGTCGGGCGTCCCCGCCGCCGAGCTACGGGGCTTCTTCGCCGAGGGGATGTTGATGACCGTGGCCGCCTCGCTCGATCTCACCGACGCCGACGTCGCGTGGACCGTGATGTGCGACGGAGGGCGGGCCTAACGTCGAGCGTCCTGGCCCCCTTTTTGGCTCCGTAAGCTAGTGAGTGCTAACTATCCACACGAGCAGACATCGGAAGGGAATCCAATGACCGCACGCCGCACCGCGCTCTGGACGTTCGTCGTCACCGCGCTCGCGCTGTTCATGACCGCGCTCGACAACCTCGTCGTGACCACCGCCCTGCCGGTGATCAAGGCCGACCTCGGCGCGTCGCTGGCGCAGCTCGAGTGGACCGTCAACGCGTACACGCTCGCCTTCGCCGTCCTCCTCCTCACCGGCGCCGCGCTGGGCGACCGCTTCGGGCGAAAGCGCGTCTTCCTGGTGGGGCTGACCATCTTCACGGGCGGGTCTGCGGCAGCCGCGCTGGCTCCCACGGGCGACCTTCTCGTGATCGCGCGGGCGATCCAGGGGATCGGCGCCGCGATCGTGACGCCGCTCACCCTGACGCTCCTCTCGGCAGCCGTTCCGCCCGACCGGCGCGGCCTGGCGCTGGGCGCCTGGGGCGGCATCTCCGGCCTCGCGATCGCGATCGGTCCGGTCGTCGGTGGCGCGATCATCCAGGGCCTCAACTGGCACTGGATCTTCTGGCTCAACGTCCCGCTCGGGGTCGTGGTCCTGGTCCTCGCCGCCCTTCGACTCACCGAGAGCCGGGGCCCGGTGACGCGTCTCGACCTGCCCGGCCTGGTTCTCGCGTCGAGCGGCCTGTTTGCCCTGGTATGGGCCCTGATCCACGGGAACGGCGAAGGCTGGACGAGCGTCGGGATCCTCGCCGCGTTCGCCGCCGCCGCGGTCCTCCTCGCCGGCTTCGTCATCCGCGAGTCCCGCACGTCGGAGCCGATGCTGCCGCTCCGGTTCTTCGAGAGTCGCCAGTTCGCGACCGTGAACGTCGTCAGCTTCGTGATGTCCTTCGGGATCTTCGGCTCGATCTTCCTGCTCGCGCAGTTCTTCCAGATCGTCCAGGGATACACGCCGCTGGAGGCCGGAATCCGGACCCTTCCGTGGACGGGGATGCCGATCATCGTGGCGCCGCTCGCAGGGCTCGCGCTCAGCCGGGTCGGCGGTCGAACGCTGCTGGCAGCGGGCATGGCGCTGATGGGCCTCGGGCTGGCGTGGATCGCCGCGGTCGCGACGCCGACCGTCGAGTACACGCGGCTCGTCCCGGCATTCATCCTGGCCGGGACCGGGATGTCGCTCTTCTTCGCGCCGACTGCGAGCCTCGTGCTCGGCGCGGTGCGGCGTGCCGAGGAGGGCCAGGCGTCGGGCGCCAACAACGCGATCCGCGAGATCGGCGGGGTCTTCGGCGTGGCGATCCTCGCCTCGGTCTTCTCCGCGGCCGGTGGCTACGCATCGCCGCAGGCATTCGTGAGCGGGCTGGTCCCGGCCGTCTGGCTGGGCGCGGCGGTCCTCGGGATCGGCACGCTCGTGGCGCTCGCGATCCCGGCAAACCGGCACGTGGAGATCGAGGTCCACGCGGGCACGTCGGAAGCCGTAGCTCCCGAGTCCCATGGCGGGAGCGGCCTCACCCCGGAGCCCGTCCGCATCCGCGCCTGACGAGCGGAATGGGCTGAATCGAGTCCCGCGCCGACCCCGCCGAGGCGTACCCTCGTCGCGCCGGGGTCGGCGCGGGCCGCTTGCCGCTCTTCGCGGAGCCTCCGCCGCTGGCAGGAGGTCGAGGTGAGCATGCGCGTGCCGGACCTTGGATCGCTTATCGCCGACGTCCAGGCGCGCCGCATGGCGCTCGACGCGACGGGCTCCTACTTCGTGACCGACATCGACGCAGCGCACGCGGAGGACTTCGCGAAGTCGATCCTGCTCATGAGCATTCCCCGGCGCAGCCAGCGGGACCAGCCGATCACCGTCTACATCAACTCGGGCGGCGGCTCCGTGGGCGATGGCCTGGCGATGATGGAGATGATCAACCGGATGCGGCGCCGTTTCGACGTCCGGATCGACACCGTCGTGCTGGGGTACGCGTACTCGATGGGCGCCATCGTCAGCCAGGCTGGCGACCATCGCTCGATCGGCCGGTTCGGGACGCTCATGCTCCACTCGACGCAATGGATCCTGTCGGGCGAGGACGAGCGCATCTTCAAGGACTACCAGCAGCTCTCCGAGCACTACCAGCACACGGTGGCCGAGCTCTTCGCGCGCAGGACTGCCTATCGCGACGAGGCGTGGTGGCGACGCTTCATCTGGTCCGGCCGCGAGCGTTTCCTCGGCCCGGACGAGTGCCTTCAGCTGGGATTGGTGGACGAGATCCTCGAGCCGGCCAACCTGCCGGTTGGGACGTCGAAGCCGCCCTCGCCGAAGCAGGAGCCGCCGACGCCGGTGTGACCCGCCGAATCAGGAGCCGCCGGAGCCGGAGTGACCCGCGGCCGGCTGGCCTCGGGTCCGGTCACAGGGGAGGTGTGCCGGATGGCACCCGTACCCCTGCCGGACGGCACGGTGTGCAGGCCATGCGACACGGTGGAATTCGTTCTCGGCAGCGATAATCGCCGCGGATCGTGCCCCGCAAGGGACGTATTCGCACGTGCGCATTCGGGTGCCAGATGGCACTCGGAGGCGTGCAGGATTGGTGCCGGCGGGCACCCGCGCAGCGTGACTGATGGCGGAGACGGAAGAGGGTTCATGTCCCGCAGGCTGCGTGAAGCAGATAGACCGGGCCGCGACAGGGACGCGGCCGGGAGGGAAGGGAGTCACCACAACATGCGGATCACGAGTCGGCCGTTCGGCCTGGCGGCCGCCATCGGGCGGATCGCCATCGGAATCATCTACCTCTGGGCGGGCCTCGAGAAGCTCTCGGTCGGAGACGGGAAGGGCGGCCCCTTCTCGGCGGTCGGCTTCCTCAAGTTCGGGACGAACGGGACGCTCGGATGGCCGTTCGTGTCCGGGACGCCGGCAGACGGCACAGTCTTCAACCCGACGCACGACTTCTGGGTGAACCTGGCCGGCAGCGGCATGATGCCGCTCATCAACCTGCTCGTTGTCGTCGGCGAAGTGGGCATCGGCCTCGCGCTGATCCTGGGCCTCGCGACGCGGTTCGCCTCGGCAATGGGCACGCTCATGATGATCTTCTTCTTCTTCGCGGCGTGGGACTACGCCTTCGGCATCGTGAACCAGCACCTGACCTACGCGGTGGTCACGTTCGGCCTCGGCGTCATCGGAGCGGGCAACTACTACGGCCTCGACGGGATGATCGCCAGGAACTTCCCATCGGCCGTCCGAAAGCTGCTCCTGTCCGGCAATCCGGAGGAGCCCACCCCGGTCGCCGCCTGACGCTCATCCCAGACGGCCGCCGGGACCCCTGACCGGCAGTCGTCAACCAGCGTCCCGGGTGAAGCCCGGCAGGCCCGGTGGCCCGCCGGGCTTCACCTTTTCGACTCGCCGGGGTCTCGAGCCGTCGATTCGAACAGGTGGTCGGTTCGGCGGTCCGGGCGTATACTCCCGCTCCCGTGGCTCCCCGGTCCAATCCCGCCGCCGACCCCCTCGCCCGGTTCAGCCCACCGGTGGCGACCTGGTTCCGGGACGCCTTCGCGGCGCCCACGCCCGCCCAGGTCGATGGCTGGGCCGCGATCGCCGGAGGGGGCCACGTCCTCCTCCACGCCCCGACGGGGAGCGGCAAGACGCTGGCCGCATTCCTCTGGTGCCTGGATCGCCTCGTCCGCGAGCCGGCCAGGCCGGGACGGCCGATCGCCGAGGCAGCGCAACCCGCCGCCGGCGCCGGCCCGGGGTCGGTACGGATCCTCTACGTGAGCCCGCTCAAGGCGCTCACCTACGACGTGGAGCGCAACCTCCGGGCGCCGCTCGCCGGCATCGCGCTGGCGGGCGCGCGCCTCGGCATCGCGGTCCGCCCGGTGTCGATCGCGTCACGAACGGGAGACACGACGACGGACGAGCGCCGCTCGATCGCGAAGCGGCCGCCCGAGATCCTCATCACGACGCCCGAGTCGCTCTACCTGCTGCTCACCTCGCAGGCACGCGAGATCCTGCGGGGCGTCGAGCACGTGATCATCGACGAGGTCCACGCGGTCGCGGGCACGAAGCGCGGCGCGCACCTCGCCCTCAGCCTCGAGCGCCTGGAGGCCCTGCGGGCAGCGGGCGCTCCGGCCCTGCAGCGGATCGGTCTCTCGGCGACGCAGCGGCCGCTCGAGACCATCGGGCGATTCCTGGCCGGCACCGGGGAGGGCCGCGCGGTCACGCTGGTCGACCCGGGCACGCGAAAGGTGCTCGACCTCCAGGTCGTCGTGCCGGTCGAGGACATGCGCCGCCTCGGCGAGGCGCTGCCGCCAGAGGACCAGCCGGGCGGCCCGGTGGGCGGCGGCGAGCGGCGCGTCAGCATCTGGCCCGCCATCCACCCGAGGATCCTGGAGCTGATCCGGTCGCACCGAAGCACGCTCGTCTTCGTGAACAGCCGGCGCCTGGCGGAGCGGCTGGCGCAGCGCCTCAACGAGCTCGCCGGCGAGGA
>JADGQH010000190.1 GCA_017881985.1 Chloroflexota bacterium
GATTATGGGAGCGGCCGGTGGCCGCGTCTGTGTTCGCCCCTCAGAGCTCGCGGCGAACGACGGGGAAGCGCTCGTCGTCCACGGCAAGCCGGAAGCCGGCCCGAACCCAGAACGCCGGCGTCGCCGCGCTCGTCGCGTCGGGCCGCGCGTTCGCCTCCGGGTACGCCTCGACCGCGAAGAAGCCACGGCCGGCGAGGTCCTCGCAGACGGCCGCGACCAGGCGCAGCGCAAGCCCGCGTCCGCGCATCTCGTCGACGGTCGCGACGCAGGTGATGACCGCCGGGAGCGGGGTGTCGGGGAGCTGCGGGTAGAGCTCGCGCAGGCGGAGTGCGCGAGGGTACGCGGAGAGCGGCCCGAACTGAGCGTAGGCCACGGGCCGATCCCCGTCGTCCGTTTCGAGCAGGAGCACCTTCGCGTAGCTGCCGAAGATCGCGAGCCCGCGCCCCAGCAAGCCCAGCTTGCGCGGGCTGCCAAGCGGGACGCCCGGGCGCTGCGGTCGTGAGGGTGCGAACGGATTGGAGTCGTCCACATCGGCGTCGTCGAGCGCGAACGGGTTCGAGCCCGGTTGACGGGTCGGCGACGGGGCGAAGGGGTTGGCTGGCCGGTCCGCGGACGCCGGGGCAAACGGGTTCATCGAAGCAGGGGACTGAACGGCTCCGCCCCGGCCCGCGGCGGCGCCGGGAGCGGCTGTCGCCTCGAGCCAGCCGGGACGGTGCGCCTTCGAGCCGCGTTCGCGGTCCTCCCAGTAGTCGCACGTCCGGTGGTCGAATGCCGGATCTGCGCACGGTGGGAGCAGACCGAAGGTCGCCGCGTCGGTGACGTCCACGATCCGGGTCCGGTCCACGCGTGAAGGGTAGCGCGCCGCGCCGTGCCCAACTGGCGTGGGGATCGCACGTCGCCGGTCCCGGGCGACGCCCGAAACCGTCCGAAAGGCCCTTGGCAGGCGCGGGCGTCGCGAGCGATCGTTCGGGCGTGACATCGACTGCCGAGACGATTGAGGCACCAGCGACCCCAGCGACCCCAGCGACCGAGGCGACCGAGGCGCGCGCGGCCCAGGATGCGTGGGTTGCGCCCGCGTTCCCGCCCCTTCCGCCGCCACCCGACGAGATCGGCGTGGTCGGCGCCCTCTCGCGGGCAAGCCGGGCGGCGTTCCGGTACGCGAACCGCTGCGCGATCGTGCCGTTCCACCGGGCGGGCCTCGCGGCCTGGCTCGGGAACCCGCTGACGGGCTGGCAGCTCCTGCTCACCACGACCGGCCGGAAGAGCGGCCTGCGCCGCCCGACACCGCTCGGCTACCTCGTCGAGGACGGCGCTGCGTGGGTGCTCGCCGGCTACGGCCCGTCGACGCTCTGGTACCGGAACCTGGTTGCCGACCCTGGGGTCGAGGTCCTCCTCCCCGCCCGCCCGCCGTTCGCGGCGCACGCAGCGGACATCCTGGATCCGGCGGTGCGGACACGAATCATCCCGCTGCTCGTCCGATCGATGGCCGTGCCCGGCACCGCGATCGGCGACCTGCCGTGGCGCGCGCCCGACGAGCGAATCCTCGAGCTCACCGCGTGGGTGCCGCTCATCCGACTCAGCCCCACCGACGGAAGCACGCTGGTGGCCGGGCCGGACGACCCGGGCGGGCTCGGCTGGACGTGGCGGACGCTGGCCGCGACGCTGGTGACCGCGGCCGCCTGGCGTACGCTCCGGAGCCGTCGCCGCCGCTGAAGCCCGGTCTCCCGCCGCTGAAGCCCGTCTCGCGCCGCTGGATTCGCGCCGACGGGATCGCGCCGACGGGCGTCGGGAGCGATCACGCGGTGCGCCTCCGCGAACCCTGCTACCCGGCTGCGGGTCCGTCCGGGTCGGGCGCGTCGACGAGGTCGGCCAGCGCACCGCCGCGAACGAGGGCGAGCGCTTCCGCGATGTCCGCGCCCATCTCGCGGTCCACGAGAAGCGGCGCTACGACCGAGCGGATTCGACGGTGCGCCTCGGCCACCCCTCGTCCGGGTGTCGGGACGGTGGCCGCCTTGACGCTTGCGGCTGACCTCGCGCCCGCGTCCGCCGCGGCTCCCGGATCCCGGATCGTCGACGCGGCCATCGCCAGGCGGAGGTCGAGGGCCTGCGCCCCGACCAGCAGCTCGAGCGCAAGGATCTGCTCGACATTCGAGAGCACGTCGCGAGCGTGGCGACCGGCGATGGCCCCCATCGAGACGTGGTCCTCCTGGTTCGCTGAGGTCGGGATCGAGTCGGCGGACGCCGGGTGGGCCAGCACCTTGTTCTCGGACGCGAGCGCCGCGGCCGTGTACTGGAGGATCATCATCCCCGAGTTGAGACCGCTCGCGGGCGCGAGGAACGGCGGCAGGCCTCCGTTGAGGCGCGCATCCACGAGGAGCGCGATTCTCCGCTCGGAGATCGCACCGAGCTCGGCGATCGCCAGCTTCGCGAAGTCGAGCGCGAGCGCGATCGGCTCTCCGTGGAAGTTGCCGCCGCTGATCACGAGTCCGCCGCCCGTCGCCGCGACGTCCGCACCGGCCGCGCCGCCCTCGGGGAAGACCAGCGGGTTGTCCGTGGCGGAGTTCAGCTCGATGTCGAGCACCCGGCGCAGGTAGTCGAGCGCGTCGCGAATCGCCCCGTGGACCTGGGGCACGCACCGGAGCGAGTACGGGTCCTGGACCTTGTGCCGCGACCCGTGGTGAGACGCCATCAGGCTTGAGTCGCGCAGGAGATGGCGAAGCTCGGCGGCGACCGCCACCTGACCCGGGTGCGGCCGGGCGAGCTGGTAGGCCGCCGCGAACGGGACGTCGGTTGCGAGCAGCGCCTCGACGCTCTGCGCCGCCGCCACCGATGCAGTCCTGGCAAGACGGTCCGCGTCCGCGAGCAGGAGCGCGCCCAGGGCGCTCATCAGCTGCGTCCCGTTGAGGAGCGCCAGGCCCTCCTTCGCCTCGAGCGTGAGCGGCTCGATCCCGGTCTCGCGCAGCGCGAGGAGCGCCGGCATCACCTGGCCGCCCATCTCGACCTCGCCGCGCCCGATGAGCGGCAGCGCGAGATGCGCCAGCGGCGCGAGGTCGCCGGACGCCCCGACGCTCCCCTGCGACGGCACGACCGGGTGGATACCCGCCTCGAGGAACGCGAGGAGCCGGTCGACGAGCACGGGCCGGCAGCCGGAGTGGCCGAGCGCGAGCGTGTTGGCCCGGAGCAGCAGCATCGCGCGGACCACGTCCCGCGGCAGTGGCGCGCCGACGCCCACCGCGTGGCTCACCAGGAGATTCTCCTGAAGCTGCCGTGCGTCGGCCGGTGGGATGTACGTGGTCGCGAGGTCGCCGAACCCGGTCGTGATCCCGTATACGACCTCACCGGCGGCGACGAGCCGCTCGACGACGGCGCGCGCTTCGTCCATCCGGGCGCGGGCGTGGACGTCGAGGTGCGCCAGCGTCCCGCCGCGCGCAACCGCCTCAACGTCATCGATCGTCAGGTCGGCGCCGGTCAGGACGACGTCTTCGGCTCCGGCGGCATCGGGCGCACGGTGCGGCCCGGGCGGGTGGTCACGGTCTCGCAGGGACGGTCCGGGGCGGGCGGGCGGCGTCATCTCGTCGAGCATAGCCGCGCTAGCCGGTGCGGATCCGGGCGGGTCGGCGCGCAGCGCCTTCCGTCGGCATCCGACCCCGCGCCTCGCGTATCCTCCGCGGGATGCTTGCCTTCATCGACCAGATCGTCATCCCGTTCCTGGCGTCGCTGTACGGCGCGGTGGGCTACCTCGGCGTCGCGCTCGCCATGGCGATCGAGTCGGCGATGATCCCGCTCCCGTCGGAGCTGATCCTCCCGTTCGCCGGCTTCCTCGTCTCCGACCCGACGAAGATCGAACCGCTGACGCACGGCGCGTGGGGCTTCTGGATCGTCGTGGTGGTCGCCACGCTCGGGAACACGGTGGGATCGCTCATCGCCTACGCGATCGGGGCGTGGGGCGGCCGCCCGTTCCTGGAGCGCTACGGGAAGTACCTCCTGATCCGGCCGCACGAGATCGAGATCGCCGAGCGCTTCTTCTCCCGGTGGGGCGCCCAGACCGCGTTCTTCAGCCGCCTGCTCCCGATCGTCCGGACGTTCATCAGCTTTCCCGCCGGGGTGGCCCGCATGCCGATCCGGTCCTTCGTCCTCTACTCGACGGCCGGGGCATTCATCTGGTCGACGATCCTCGTGTGGGCCGGGGTCCAGCTGGGCGAGCGATGGGTCGACATCCGGCACGCACTCCAGCCATTCGACCTGCTGATCGCCGTGATCGTGGTGGTCGGGGTCGTCCTGTTCATCTGGCTTCGTCTTGGGCGGCCCTTCCCGGGGCGGCGGCGCGAGGTCTAGCGCCGGGTCGTCGCGGACCGTTGCCGTGAGCGCGTGGCCCCGCCTCAGGCGCCGGGTGCCAGCTCCCATGGCGACTGGCCCCGCAATGCCAGGTGCGACGTGTCGTTCGCGACGAGCAGCCTTCCATCGGCGATCCGCGCCCCGGACGGCCAGCGGATCACGGTCAGGTTTCCCTGCCCCTGCGCGAAGCGCCGCCGATAGTCGCGCACCGGGACGCCCATCGCGACGCACAGGAGCACGCGGTTGAACGAGCTGTGCGCGACCGTCAGGACGATCTGCTGCCCCTCGGTCGCGGGCGCCGCCCAGGCGAGGAGATCGTCAAGGAATGCCCGCGCTCGCGCGGCGACGTCGTCACCGGACTCGCCGTCGGGACAGCGGAGGCCCGCCGGATCCGCGACCCAGCGTGCGCGGAGGTCCGCGTCGGTCGCGTCGATCTGCTCGTACGTGAGGCCTTCCCAGCGCCCGTAGTCCATCTCGGCGAGGCGCGCGTCCAGCTCCACCGTTCGATCGCCCGCGACCGCGCGCGCCGTCTCCCGCGCCCGGAGGAGCGGGCTCGCGATGATCCGGTCGAAGTGCTCGGCGCCGATCCGCGCGGCAAGCGCGGCCGCCTGGGCGCGCCCGGCAAGGGAGAGCCCGATGTCGATCTGCTGGCCCAGGTGCTGCTCCGGGTCGGAGCGGTCCGTCAGGCCGTGCCGGGTCAGGACGAACGTCAGCATGGTCGCCGAACGATACGACGGCGGATGCGACAATGGAACCGATCGGCCTGCGTCGCCGGCCACGAGGATCAGGATGAACGACACCACGCACGCCACCGACGATGCCTTCGGCGCCCACCCGGGCGCCACGTCCCACGGCGCGATCCACGACGACGGCGTCCACGTGGACGCGGCGCACGGCGACCACGTGCAAGGCGCCCCGCTCGGGCCCGTCGACTGGGCCGCCTGGGGTGCTGGGCTCCTCGGGATCGCCGCGGGGCTCGTCGTCGCCGCCTGCCTGTTCCTCTCGACGGCCCTCTAGGCCGGCTCGGCCAGCGACCGATGAGCCGTCGCGACTACGGGCCGCAAAGCCCCGCGGCCGCGCGATTCCTCGAGACGCTCGACCGGCTCGACATCCCTGAGACCGTCGCCCTGGCAGCCGCGGGAGGCGGTGTCGTCGGCACCGCACCGCATGACCCCCAAGTGCTCGCCCGCGCTGAACTCCGCCTGGAGCTCCGCGAGATCGCCCGCCGCGCGGATCGCCTCGACGCGGTGCGCGCGATCGGCCGGGAGGTCGAGCGCTGGGCCGGGAGCACGCAGACCTGGTTTCCGGCCGGGGTCGCGGCCACGAGCGACGGCACCGCGACGCTGGGGCCGCGCTTCGCCGCGCTCCAGTTCGTGCTGGACGCAGCCTACGGCGTCGTCCTGGCGGACCAGCTCCGGCTGGCCGACCTTGAGCTGCTCCTGGGGCCATGGCGCGACCTGGCGGGCGATCCGTTCGAGCCGGGCTCCCGCTTCGCCGCGGACGACTCGGCTCACGCAGGGGACTCGGACGACCCGGACCACCCGGGTGCCAGTGCGAGCGCGGAGGAGCAGCCGGGCTAGAAGAGCCCGACCACGTTCCCGTCGGCGTCGATGTCGATGTTCTCGCCACCGGGGCGCGACGGCAGCCCGGGCATCGTCCGCATCTCGCCCGCGAGCGGCGTGATGAACCCGGCGCCGGCGGCCAGGCGGACCTCGCGGATCGGAAGCCGGAAGCCGCGCGGCCGCCCCTTGAGCGCCGGGTCGTGGCTGAGCGAGTACTGGGTCTTGGCCATGCAGATCGGCAGGTGCCCGAACCCGAGCTCCTCGTAAAGGGTGAGCGCCTTCGTCGCGGCGGGCAGCTCGTCGACGCCGTTCGCGCCGTAGATGCGGAGCGCGATCGCCTCGATCTTCTCGCGCAGCGGGAGGTCGTCCGGGTAGAGGTAGTGGAAGTCCGCCTCGCCCGAGGTGGCCGCCGCCCACGTCGCCCGGGCCAGCTCCTCGGCCCCGCGCCCGCCGTCGGAGAAGTGGGTCGTGACCACCGCGTCGCGCGCCCCGGCGGCGAGGGCAACCTCGCGGATGGCGGCGACCTCGGCGTCGGTGTCGGTCGGGAAGCTGTTGATCGCCACGACGACCGGGATCCCGTACGTCTTGACGATCTCGATGTGGGCGGCGAGGTTGGCGGCGCCCCGGCGGACGGCCTCGGGGTTGTCCAGAAGGAGCGCCGGGTCGAGCGGCTTCCCGGCCACGATCTTCCCGACCCCGCCGTGCATCTTGAGCGC
>JADGQH010000191.1 GCA_017881985.1 Chloroflexota bacterium
CGAAGTCCCCGACGCGTGGTCGGCGGTCGGCGCCCGGCCGCGCGGCGCCGCCCGGCCCGGAGGCGGCCGCGCGCCCAAGCGGGGTCTTCGGCGCATCCGCGGTCCCCGGCTCGGGAGCGGCGGCCGGACCGACGGATTCGACCCAACCTGCCCCCTCGTGGCCCATGACGGTCGGCGCCGGCCGCGTCCAGTCGCCGTCGAGTACGTGCAGGTCGGAGTGGCAGACGCCCGAGGCGGCCATCCGGACGCGCACCTCGCCGGGGCCCGGCGGGTCGACACGGTACGGCACGATCTCGGTTGCGCCGGGTCCGAGGAACACGACGCCCACCGCATCGAGAACGCCGGGGGAGCCCGGCGGGTGCGACCGGACGGTCCGGCAACCCTCGTCCTCGCCCTCGCCCTCGCCCGCGCCCCGGCGTTTGCCGTCGTTCTCGGCCGGCGCGGTCATCGCCCGGGACGCTCAAGGTCCGGGCGGACCCGGCGGATCCAGTCGCGGAGTGCCCATTCGCTCGTCCGGAACGCGATCTCGGGCCAGGGGATGGCGTCCGGGCGGAACGGCCGGACCTCGAGCGCCTCCGGAGTCTCGGCGACGGCGCCGCCCACGATGCGAGCCTCGAACGCGATCACGACGATGGCCGCCTCCGGCCGCGTGTACAGGCCCACGATGCGAACCGGCTCGACGAGCAGGCCGGTCTCCTCGAGCGTCTCGCGAACGGCGCCCGCCTCGACCGTCTCGTCGATCTCCATGAAGCCGCCCGGCTGGGCCCAAAGGCCGCGGCCCGGCTCGATCCCGCGGCGCAGGAGCATCACCTCGCCCGCATCGGTGACCGGCAGGCAGGTGACCACGAGGCGCGGGTTCACGTACGCCACGAAGCCGCACGCGTCGCACGCCAGGCGCTCGCGGTCCTCGCCGGGGACCATCCCGAGACGCAGCGCGGCGCCGCACCGCGAGCAGTTGTTGAGCGTGGCCGCGAGCCAGGCCGGGACGCCGCGCCCGGCGCCCGCGTCCACGGTCAACGGCACGAGGCTCGTCTCGTCGGTGGAGCGGAGGTCAGACAGGCCCACCGGGTTCGGCGGCTTGCGCGTCCCGTGGCTCATGCGGCAACCACCAGCCAGGCGGCCGCCACGAGGAGCGCGTACAGGATCACGCCGACGCCGACCCAGGCGAGCCGGAAGCGACCCTTCGACCCGTCGACGGGCATCCAGGCCCACGCGGAACGCCAGATCCGGACGATGGCATCCGCGTTCGCGACCGCGAGGAGCGGAGCCGCGACGAGGACGCACACCTTGATGAGCGGGCTGCTCAGCGCGGCGCCCATCTCGAGCGCGGTGATCGCCACGGTCCCGAGGACGAGCGCCGGCGCGGACAGCAGCACGTAGTGCTTCTGGAGCGGCGTTGGCCGCACCTCCGGGACGCTCCGTGGAGACGCCCCGCCGAGCGGCGACGGCCGGGAGACCGACGGAGGCTGGCGGTCCAGGATCGGCATGCCGGTCTCGAAGCGGGGGTCGTCCACGGCCGTCAGGACCCGACCCCGATCACCGCAGCGGCTCGGCGTTGCTCTCGTCGTCGAGGACGCCTGCCGTCTGCTCCGCCCGATATGCGGCCAGCCGAGCCGCGAGCGCGTCATCCGAGAGCGCCAGGATCGCGGCGGCAAGCAGCGCCGCGTTCTCGGCGTTCCCGATCCCGACCGTGGCGACGGGAATCCCGCGCGGCATCTGGACGATCGAGAGCAGCGAGTCGAGCCCGCCGAGATGCTCGGTCGGGATCGGCACGCCGATGACCGGAAGCTGGGTCTTGGCGGCCAGCATCCCCGGCAGATGGGCCGCGCCACCGGCGCCCGCGACGATCACCCGGATCCCGCGCCCGGCCGCGGTCTCGGCGTAGCGGACGAGATGGTCGGGCGTCCGGTGGGCCGAGACCACGCGCAGCTCGGACGGGATGCCGAGCTGATCAAGGAGCGCCGTTGCCCGCTCGAGGATGGGGAAGTCGCTCCGGCTCCCGCCGACGATCCCGACGATGGCCGCGGGCCGGTTCGCATCCGCCGCGTCAGCCATAACTTACTGACCCTGCGCCTTCGTAAATCCCGGCTCACCGGCGAAGATGTTGAGCTTCTCGACGTGGGTCCAGGCGAACCGCGCGGCGACGCGACCCTGGAGCGCGAGGATGTCGGCGTCGGTTGCCGCCGCACCGGTCTCGCGGGCGACGAAGCGCGCCCGGAGGAGGCCGACGTTGTCCGGGGCCAGCCCCGTCGCCGGGTAGACCATGGTCCCGCGGCTGGAGATCATCTGGAGCGTGAGGGCTTCGCCTGCGAGCGCCTCGAGGATGGGGCCGGCGGTCTCGGCGGTCTCCCACGATTCGAGGAAGAGGTCGACCCCGACGGTCATGCGCGGGACCGCCGCGCTGACCGCCTCGCCGTAGGTCCAGTGCGGTCGCGGTCGCGCCTGGCCGGACGGGCGCTCCGACCCGCGGCGCGGCGCCACGGTCGTCGGCTGACGGTCGAGGTTCGCGATGATCGCATCGGTGAACCCCGTCGTGGAAGCGGCCTGCTCGACATCACCGCCGGTCTGGCGGGCGAGGTCCTGGGTGACCGAGCGCCCCTCTTCGAGCGTCACGAGGACCGCGTCCTCGATCCGCTCGGCGGCATCGGTCTCGTCGAGGTGGCGCAGCATCATGACCGAGCTGAGGATCAGCGCGGTCGGGTTGATGACGTCCTTGCCGGCGTACTTCGGGGCTGAGCCGTGGACCGCCTCGAAGATCGCGATGTCGTCGCCGTAGTTGCCGGACGGCGCGAAGCCGAGCCCGCCGACCAGTCCCGAGGCGAGGTCGCTGATGATGTCGCCGTTGAGGTTCGTGGTCACGACGACGTCGAACTGGGCCGGGCTCTTCGCCATCTGGTGGGCCACGTTGTCGATGATCAGGTGCTCGGCCACGATCTCCGGGTACTCCGCGGAGAGCTCTTCGAAGACCCGTTTGAAGAGGCCCTCGGTGAGCTTCATGATGTTCGCCTTGGTGGCGCAGGTGACCTTGCGGCGCCCCTCGCGACGGGCCAGCTCGAACGCGTAACGGATGATCTTCTCGCTGCCCTTGCGGCTGATCACCTTGAGGCACTGCGCGACGTCGGGCGTCTGCATGTGCTCGATCCCGGCGTACAGGTCCTCGATGTTCTCGCGGACGATGATCATGTCCACGCCCTCGCCCGCGTATCGGGTGGGGACGCCGGGCAGCTCATGGGCGGGCCGAACGTTCGCGTAGGTCTCGAAGAGCTTGCGCAGCGTCACGTTGGCGCTCTTCTCGCCGAAGCCGACCGGCGTCTCCAGCGGGCCTTTCAGCACGACGCGCGTGCGCGCGATCGAGTCGCGGGTCGCGGTCGGCACGCCGGACGTGTCTCCGCGCTTGAAGACCTCGGCGCCGGCCTCGGCCGTCTCCCAGTCGATCGCGACGCCGGCCGCGGCGATGATCCGCTGGGCGGACCGGACCACTTCCGGGCCGACCCCGTCGCCCGGGATGACGGTGACGAGGTGGCGTTGACCTGGCATCGGGACGGGTCTCCTGAGCGTGCTCTGGGCGTGGTGGCGGCGATCGTGCGCGCGTGGCGCGGATTCTGCCCCATCACGGCGTCGCGTGGGCGTGCTCATGTCCTGGCTCATCGTTCAGACGCGGTCCAGGAACTCGAGCACCCGCCGGGTGAGCAGCGCGGTGGCGTCCGCGTCGTACGACGGGAGCGAGCTGTCGGCGAAGTAGTGCTGGTCGCCGGGGTAGAGGAAGAGGTTCGCATCCTCGACCGTCTCGACGATCTCCCGGGCGGCCTCGATGTCGCCCTCGCCGACGAAGATCGGGTCCGCGTCCATGCCGTGGATCTGGACCGGGACGCCATCCGGCCATGGTCCGAAGGCCCACTCGCCGCTGATCGGGATGCAGGAATAGAAGAGCAGTGCCCCGCGAGCACCGGGCCGGGTCTGGGCAAGCTTCTGCGCCGCCATCTCGCCGAGCGAGAACCCCGCATACACGAGGTCGGCGGGCAGGTCGTCGGCCGCGCGGACACCGCGCTCGAGGATCTTCTCGAACCCGATCTCACGCGCATGTGCCAGGCCGTCGTCCAGCGTCGCGAACGTCCGTCCGTCGAAGAGGTCCGGCGTATGCACCGTGTGGCCGGCGGCCCGCAGCTCGTCGGCGAACGCGACGACACCGGGGGTCAGCCCCAGTGCGTGGTGGAAGAGCAGGACCTCGGTCATGGGAAGCCTCCACGTTGGATTGGTCGGGAGCACCAGCCTACCCATCGTACCCGGCCTCGAATGGAGCGCCGAGGAGTGAACCAGACCGCGCGACCGTCCGCGAGATCCTGCCGGAAGCCTTCACCGCTACCCGGGTCCGGCGGTCGCCTCAGCCGAGGGCCAGCGCGGCCGCCCGGGCCCGGATCGCGTCGTGGTGCGGCCGCCAGGCCTCCCAGGTGACTCGCGCCCACCTGCGTACCGCTTCCGGGACGGCTTCCGGATCGGAGATGGCGGCGATGTCGAGCACGGTCGTCGAGTATCGGGCCGCAGGCGGCTCCAGCCTGTCGAAGATCCGCGCGCCTGCGAGGAGCAGCTGTTTCGCCCGGATCCCGTCCACGGGCGAACGTCCTGCCTCGAGGATCAGGCACAGGCTCACCAGGTGCACCCACACGGACTGGATCGCGCGCCGCTCCGCGAGGCCCGGATGCTGGACGGCATACACGTCGACGGCAAGCGGCTGGACGGCGGCAATCGCGGGGCTGGCGAACGAGCGCGCCTGGACCTCTCCCCAGGCCGCCCAGCAGCCCGGGCTCGCGCCGATGTACGCGTGGGTTGGTCCCGCGACGTCCGGGACGAGCGCGCCGCACCCCGGACATGCCACGAGCGGGCCGTGCCCGGTCACCTCCATCGGAGACGCGCGGCGGCGGCCCGGGCACGCACGAGCGCCTCGTCGGGCGTCGTGGCGCCGGCCACGGTCAGGTGGCCCATCTTCCGTCGCTCGAAGACCGTGCGCTTGGCGTAGACGTGGAGGTGCGCCAGAGGGTCGGCGAGCGCGTCCGCGGCCCCGACGAGGGATGCCTCCCGCGGCTCCCCCGACCCGAGCAGGTTGACCATCGCGGTGGGCCCGTATGCGGTCGGGTCGCCGAGCGGGAGCCCGCAGATCGCCCGGACGTGCTGCTCGAACTGGCTCGTGCGCGCGCCTTCGATGGTCCAGTGGCCGCTGTTGTGCACGCGCGGGGCCAGCTCGTTCACGGCCAGCGTGCCGTTCCGAAGGAGGAAGAGCTCCACCGTGACGACCCCGACCGCATCGAGGGCCTCGGCGATGCGTGCCCCGAGCGCCTCCGCGGCAGTCGCGACCTCGGCCGGCACACCTGCCGGCACGACCGACTCGACCAGGATCCCGGCATCGTGCAGGTTCCGGCCGACGGGGTACGCCGCCGTCCCACCGTCGAGGCCACGGGCGACGACGACCGAGAGCTCCATCGCGAAGTCGACCTCCGCCTCGACGAGGAGCGCCGTCCCGGCGGTCAGTCCGAGCCGCCCGAGCGCACCCGACAGGCCTGCCGCGTCCGCAATCCGGACCTGGCTCCGCCCGTCGTAGCCGCCGAACGGCGTCTTGAGGCGAAGCGGGAACCCGAGCTCGCGAGCCGCGGCGAGCAGGGACTCGTCATCGGAGGCCTCGCGCCAGGGCGCCGTCGCGATCCCGAGCCCGGCGATGAACCGGCGTTCGGCCAGTCGATCCTGGGTGAGACGAAGGGCGACCAGCCCGGGCCGGACCGGCACGTGGGCCTCGAGCGCGCCCACGACGCCCGCGTGCACGTGCTCCAGCTCGTAGGTGACCACGTCGGCGAGCCCGGCGAGCTCCATGGCTGCGGCCGCGTCGTCATAGGCGCCGACCACGACCCGATCCGCGATCGCGGCCGCCGGGCATGCCGAATCCGGGTCGAGGACCACGATCCGATACCCCATGGCGCGGGCCGCGAACCCGAGCATGCGCCCCAGCTGGCCGCCGCCCAGGATGCCGATCGCCGCGCCCGGAAGGAGCGGGGCGCGCGCGCCCCCAGCGCGCGTCGAGGCGACAGACGGCAGGGCGGCGCGCGGAAACCGGTCCGGCTCAGTCACGGCAGGAGTCTACCGTCGGATCCGCGAGCGAACGGAGACGTCCGATGTGCCAAGACGCCGACCGGCCTCGGTAGAGACCTAGACTTGCGGGCATGGGGACGCCGGTTCGGACCGTCCGCGCCAGCCATGCACAGGCTCACCATATCGTCCTGGTGGGGCTCATGGGCAGTGGCAAGAGCACCGTGGGTCGCCTCGTGGCCGACGCGCTGGGCCGACCGCTCCACGACTCCGACGCGGCGCTCGCCCGCGACCAGCACAGGACGGCCGCCCAGATCCAGTCCGACGGTGGCACTCGGGCGCTTCACGCTCTCGAGGTCGGGGACCTGCTCGGCGCGCTCCGGTCAGCGACTCCCTCGGTCATCGCGGCAGCGGCCAGCGTGATCGACGATCCCGCGTGCCGGCGAGCCCTTCGCGCGGACGAGGTGGCGGTCGCGTGGCTCCGC
>JADGQH010000192.1 GCA_017881985.1 Chloroflexota bacterium
ACCAGTTCCCAATACCCGGTGACCGACAACCGTCGCGGACGCCCCGAGTGGTTGGCGATCTTGAGCTTGTAGAACTTGACCGGCGCGTCGGTCGCCACATAGACGCACAGTTCCGTCGTCAGGCCATCTTCGGTGTAATCGAAAATGCTATAGCCGAATCCGTGGCGCACGATGTAGGTGTTCTGCCCGCGCGCCGGCAGCGGCGAGGGGGACCAGAAGTGCCCCGTCTCTTCATCGCGCAGATAGATGGCTTCGCTCGGTGGATCACTGACGGAGTCATTGCGCCAGGGCGTGAGACGATTCTCGCCGCTATTGACTGACCACGTGCACCCCATGCCTGATTCAGAAACCAGAAAGCCAAACTCAGGATTTGCAATCACATTGACCCATGGAGCGGGGGTGGTCTGGCCTGGGAGCAGATTAATGATATATTCACGCCCATCCTTGCTGAATCCTCCGTAGCCGTTTGAAAATTGTAATGACTCAATGGGGCGAAGTGAATCCTCATTCTTGGGAGGGGGGTTACCAGCAATTGGGTGTTCCGGAATGAATTCGGGCAGGTGGTGGACCTGGATCCGGTCCTTGGCTACCTCCATCGGGGCGTCGAGAAGATCGCCGAGAACTCCGACTTCCACCACATCATCAGCCAGCTCGACCCGCTGGAGTACGTCAGCTCCCTCTTCTGCGAGTGGAGCCCGGTGATGTCCTTCGAGAAGCTCCTGGACATCCAGGTCCCGCGCCGGGCGGAGTACATCCGCGTCCTGACCGGGGAGCTGAACCGGATCGCCAGCCACATGCTGTTCCTGGGCTGGTACGCCCTGGACCTCGGCGGGATCACGCCGATCCTGTGGAGCTTCGCCGAGCGCGACGAGATCGTGGAGATGCTGGCCGCGATCACGGGCGCCAAGCTGCTCTTCAACTACTTCCGGATCGGCGGCGTCAACGGCGACCTCAACCACGAGTTCATGAGCCGCCTCGGCGACTGGATGAGCCGCGCCGGCGCCCAGCTCGATGCCGGGATGGGCCTCCTCAACGAGAACGAGATCTTCGTCCGGCGCGCCCGGGGGCTCGGCGTCCTGGACCGCGAGACTGCCCTCCGCATGTGCGTCACCGGCCCGAACCTCCGGGCGTCGGGCGTCCCGTTCGACATCCGGCGGGCGCATCCGTACAGCGTCTACCCCGAGCTCGAGTTCGAGATCCCGACGCGCCGCGAGGGCGACTCCCTGGCGCGCTACCTGCTGCGCATGGACGAGGTCCGCCAGAGCCTCCGGATCATCGACCAGTGCCTCCACCAGATGCCCGACGGGCCCGTCATGGCGCGCCTGCCGCGGCTCCTTCGCCCGCGCCCGGGCCGCGCCTACAGCGCGGTCGAGGGACCCCGGGGCCAGTACTCGTGCTACGCGATGAGCGATGGGACGGACCAGCCCTTCCGGTTGCGGATCCACGATCCCAGCTTCCTGCACCTGCAGCTGGTCGGGCTCCTCATGCCGGGGAACCTGATCGCCGACACGATGGCGATCATGGCGTCGCTCGACCCCGTGATGGGCGGCGTGGATAAGTGAGGATCGCCCCGTGATGGCCGCCTACTGGAACCGCCTCTCGCTGGGTTCCAGGGCATTCCTCGTGATCGTCCCGGCCCTGCTCGTGGTCGGCGCGGTGCTGACCGTGGGAATCGCCGTGCTCCTGGGGCCCGTGCTCGACTTCCTGGGCGCGAACATGCCCCTGGTGCGGTTCGTGGCGGCCGCCACCGCGATCATCGTGATGACGATCCCGATCGCGTTCGTGATCATCTTCATGGAGCTCAAGGTCATCGCGGCGATGAACCTGCGCGTGGGGCCGGACCGTGTCGGACCGTACGGCACCTTCATGTCGGTGGTCCACGGGCTCAAGGTCCTCGCAAAGGAGGACTTCACGCCGCGCGGCGTCGACGTCCCGATCTTCACCCTGGCGCCGATCGTCGTCTTCGCGTCGATCCCGCTGACTCTGCTCGTGATCCCGTTCGCGCCCGGCGTCTTCGGGCAGGACTTCAACATCGCCCTGCTCTACTTCTTCGCGATCGGCGGGATGAGCGTGGTGGGCCTGATGATGGCCGGCTGGGCGAGCTTCAACAAGTACAGCCTGCTCGGCGCGCTGCGGGCCGCGGCGCAGGCGATCAGCTACGAGCTGCCCCTGACCCTCTCGGTGGTCGGGATCATCATCCTGGCCGGGACCATGAGCCTGAACTCCATCGTGCAGCTGCAGGCCGGGTCGCTGTTCGACTGGAACATCTGGAAGCAGCCCCTGGGCTTCATCATCTTCTTCATCGCCGCCACGGCGGAGGCGAACCGGACCCCGCTGGACATGACCGAGGCGGACCAGGAGCTCGTGGCCGGCTTCGCGACCGAGTACTCCGGCATGCGCTTCGGGTTCTTCTTCTTCGCCGAGTACGTCAACGTGTTCGTCGTGTCGGCGCTCAGCGTCGTGCTCTTCTTCGGCGGCTGGAACGCCCCGTTCGACTGGCCGTTCCCGGTGACGCTGAGCCTCGACCCGGGCGGCCTGGGACTCGGGCTGGTCTTCCTGATCGCGCTCGCGCCGGTGGTCGGCACGATCGTGCTTGGCCTGCCGTTCTGGCTCCTGTCGAGCCGGGTGAGCACGCTCCGGGCCCTCGTGATCGGGTTCATCCTCTTCAACCTGCTGATCGTCGGGGCGTTCCTCGGCTGGGCGTTCGTGAGCGCCGAATGGGTCTCCGGGCTCGTCTGGATGATTGGCAAGACATTCGTCTTCGTCTTCATCTTCGTGCAGATGCGGGGCACGCTCCCGCGCGTGCGCGTGGACCAGCTGATGAGCTTTGCCTGGAAGTGGCTCCTGCCGGCCGCCCTCCTCAACATCTTCGTGACGGCGACCGCCGTCTCGATCCTGGCGAACCGGTGAGGGCGCGCGCATGAGCTTCATCCCGGGGATGGGCATCCTCAAGGGCATGGCCCTGACCATGCGTCGGTTCTTCGCGCCGAAGGTGACGATCCGCTACCCGGAGGTCACGGCCGACATCGCCGTCAAGTACCGCGGCAGGCTCCAGCTGCTGCACGACGAGCACGGCACGCTCAAGTGCGAGACCTGCTTCCAGTGCGCCCAGGCCTGCCCGATCGAGTGCATCGACATGGGCGGCGTCGACACCAGGGGGCGCTACGCCGTCCACTGGGGCGCCTCGGAGACGTACGGCGAGCGGCGCGAGGAGGCGGCCCTGCGGCGCGCCGGCCGCGAGGTGCCTGACCCGACGTACGCCCGCTTCGAGGCCGTCGACACCGCCGCCGTCGATCGCATCCTGGAGGATCACGACTACGACCCGCACCGGATGCTCTCGATCCTCGAGGCGATCCAGGCCGAGTTCGGCCGCCTCCCCGTCGCGGCGCTCAAGCAGGTCAGCTTCACGACCGGGTCGTGGTACGCGATGATCTATGGCACCGCGACCTACTACCGCCACTTCCGGTTCGAGAGGACGGTCGAGCAGGTGGCCGTCTGTCGCTGCACGTCCTGCCTGATGCAGGGCGGTGGGCGGCTCGCGGACGCGCTCGCAACCGGGCTCCGGACGGGGCTCGGGCGGATCACGCCCGACGGCCGGATCCGGCTGGACTGGCTGCCCACCCACCCCGCCGGCGCACCGGCACCGCTCGTGACGCTCGACCGCGAGCCCCAGCCCGAGGTCACACAGGCCAACGCCACCGCCTGGGCCCAGGCCCTCGTCGGGGAGCACCCCGCCACCCGGACGGTGCACTGAGCCGATGACGACGATCCTCCCGACACCCGCCGCCTGGCCGCGACCGCTGCTCGGCGACTCGCCCGGCGGCAACCCGCCCTCGGGCGACGCGCGGCTCGCCGATCCCGCCGACCTGGACGCCGCGGTCCGCGCCGGCGCGTTCGCCGGGCTGACCCGGGCGCTCCGCGACCTGGGCGCCACGCTGACGACCGCGACGATCGCCGAGTCGGGCCTTCGCGGCCGGGGTGGCGCAGGCTTCCCGGCGGCGCAGAAGTGGCGTGCCGTCGCCGCGACTCCCGGGGGCGCTGCGACTCCCGGGGGTCTGCGGTACGCCGTCGCGAACGGCTACGAGGCCGATCCGGCGGGGGCAACGAACCGCCACCTGATGACACAGCGCCCATACGCGGTCGTCGAGGGCCTGGCGATCGCCGCGCTCTCGGTCGGCGCCGAGGAGGCGATCCTCGCGGTCCGGGCCGAGTACGCCGACGCTGTCGCGGTGCTGGAGCTCGCGGTTTCCGCGGCCGAGGAGGCTGGGTACGTCGGCGAGGATGTCCTGGGATCCGGTCGCGCGCTCCGGATGACGGTCCGTCCCGTGCAGGGCGCCTACATGCTGGGCGAGGAGACGGTCCTCCTCAAGGCTCTCGAGGGGCGCCGGGGCCAGCCCGAGCAGCGCCCGCCCTACCCGTCGGAGCGTGGCCTCTGGGGCCGCCCGACCCTCGTCCACAACGTGGCCACGCTCGCGGCGATCCCCTGGATCGTCGTCCACGGCTCCGACGCCTACCGCGCCATCGGCGACCCGGACGCCCCGGGGACGCTCCTCGTCCAGGTGACCGGTGCCGTGGCATCTCCCGGCATTGTCGAGGTCCCGACCGGGACGCCGCTCTCGGAGATCCTGGGCCTGGCGGGCGGGGTCGCGGGCGGCCGGACGCTCAAGGCTCTCCTCGTCGGCGGGCCCTCGGGCGGGCTCCTGCCGGCGGACCTCGCGACGACCCCGTACACGTTCGGGGCACTCCGCGCGGTCGGCGCCCATGTCGGATCGGGTTCGGTGGTCGTGGCCGACGACCGGACCTGCGTGGTGGACCTGGCACGCCTCCTGACCCGCTACTGTGCGGACGAGGCATGCGGGAAGACGATCCCATGCCGGATCGGGCTGCGCCGCATGTCGGAGATCGGGGAGCGGTTCGCGTCCGGCCTGGCCCGCCCGACCGATCGGGGGCTCCTGGCCGACCTCGGGGCGGACATCGTGGGGAGCGCGCTGTGCGACCACGAGCGTCTCGCAACGGGGCCGCTGGCGACCGCGATGCGATACTTCGGGTCCGAGATCGATGCCCACCTCTCGGGCGTCTGCCCAGCCGGCGTCTGCGCCCCCGCCGGGGTCGTGGCCGCCGGGACCGCGCACGGAGGATAGGCACGACCGCGATGGCCGACCTCATCTCCCGCCCAGCCGACCGCATCCCCGGCCCAGCCGACCTCGTCTCGACGGCCCGACCCGAGCCGGTGGTCGACTCGCTGGCGGAGCGGCTCTTCCGCACGCAGTCGCCGCAGCGCCCGCAGTCCACGCCGGTCATTCGGCTGGAGGTCGACGGGCACGTGATCGAGGGCCGCGAGGGACAGACGATCCTCGAGGTCTGCCGCGACAACGGGATCGAGATCCCGACGCTCTGCTACGAGCCGAAGCTGCCCGGCTTCGGCGCCTGCCGCATGTGCGTGGTGGACGTGGCGGGCGAGGAGCACCCGCCGATCTCGTGCTCGCGCCTGGCCGAGGCCGGGATGGTGGTGCAGACCCAGACCGAGGAGGTCCGCCGCCTGCGCCGGACCAACCTGGAGCTGATCTTCTCCGACCACAACGCGTACTGCCTGCCGCCCTGCCAGAACAAGTGCCCGAGCCACATCGACATCCCGGGCTTCCTGAAGGCGAACGCGGAGGGCGAGTTCCGCGAGTCGGCCCGGATCTTCAAGCGGACGATCCCCTTCCCCTCGATCCTGGGCCGGGTCTGCCCGGCGCCGTGCGAGGAGCATTGCCGCCGCGACGAGGTCGACGAGGCGATCGCGATCCGCGACAGCCACCGGTACGCGGGCGACCAGGTGATCCGGGCGATGCGCGAGCAGGACGTGGATCCGCCGCTCCCCTTCGAGCTGCAGCCGAAGTCCGGCAAGCGGGTGGCGGTGATCGGGTCCGGCCCGGCCGGCGCGTCCGCGGCCTACTACCTGCTGATCGCGGGCCACGACGTGACGATCTACGAGCGGGACGAGGCGCCCGGCGGGATGCTCCGCTACGGCATCCCGGAGTACCGGCTGCCGAAGGAGAAGGTTCTCGATCCCGAGTACGAGAGCATCACGCGGCTCGGCGGGCGGTTCGTCTGCAACCAGGGCCTTGGCCGCGACTTCAGCCTGGACGACCTCCAGAACCAGGGCTACGACGCCGTCCTGGTGGCGATCGGCTGCTACGACACCAACAAGCTGGGGATCCCCGGCGAGGACGCCGACGGCGTCATCGACGGCCTCGAATACCTCAAGATCGCGACGCTCGGCCTGACCTACCCGGGCCACGCCGGAACGCGGGTCGTGGTCATCGGCGGCGGCTTCACCTCGATGGACTGCTCGCGAACCTCGGTGCGCCAGGGCGCGTCGGAGGTGACGCTCGTCTATCGCCGCGACATGAAGGACATGCCCGCCTCCGGCGAGGTCCACGAGGCCATCGAGGAAGGCGTCACGACGATCTTCCAGGCCGGCCCGACGCGCGTCATCGCGAACGAGGCGGGCAAGGTCACCGGGGTCGAGTTCATCCGGATGCAGCTGGGCGCC
>JADGQH010000193.1 GCA_017881985.1 Chloroflexota bacterium
GACGGGCTCGGGCTCGGCCCATCGGCAATCGGCCAGCAGGCAGGCCTCGACAAGGCCACCGTGACACGTCTCCTTCGGACGCTCGTCGAGGCCGGGTACGTGGCCCAGGACGAGTCGACGCGGCGCTATCGCCTCAGCGGCAAGATCCTGTGGCTGGCCCACCGCGTCGCCGCTGGTCTGGATCTCCGGAGCATCGCGCGTCCGCACCTGACAGCCCTTCGCGACGAGCTCGGGGAGACCGTTCACCTCGGAGTGATCGAGGACCTCCATGTTGTCTACGTGGACAAGCAGGAAGCCGAGAACAGCATCCAGCTGGTCTCCGCGGTCGGTCAGACGATGCCGCTTCACTCCACGTCGTTGGGCAAGGCGTTGCTCGCCGCGCTTCCCGATGCGGAGCGCGAACGGATCTATGCACGGATGGACTTCCTGCCCCGGACGGATCGGACGATCTGTGACCTGGCCACGTTCCGGGAGGAGATCCGGAGGACGCAGTGTCGCGGCTACTCCACCGATGACCGCGAGAACGAGCCGTTCGGTGCGTGCGTGGGAGCGGCGATCGTGGGAGCCGACGGCCGGCCGGTCGGCGCGATCAGCATCGCCGGTCCCCATTTCCGCATTCACGATCGGCTCGAGTACTTCGGCGAACGGGTGCGCGCTGTCGCGGGAGGAATCGCCATTGAGCTCGGGGCCGACCCGATCGAGACGGCCGAGGGTGGCGGCCGCGAGATCCGCGAGACGACGTGATGGGTGCCCGGGACGTCCAGTCCAAGCTTGCCGGCGTGTTCGCGCCGATCAGCACGCCGTTCGCGCTGAACGAGGACGTGGACTACGACGCCCTGCGGTTCAACCTCGCGCGATATGCACAGAGCGGGATCCTCGGCTATCTCGCGCTCGGGTCCAACGGAGAGAACCGGAGCCTCACCGAGGACGAGAAGCTGCATGTGCTCGAGACCGTCGTCGGGCACAAGGGGCCGGCGCAGGTGGTCCTGGCCGGTGCCGCGTACGACGGCGAGCGTGAAGCCGAGCGCTTCCTGGCGGCCGCGGCGGACCTCGGTGCCGACTTCGGGCTCGTGTTGTCGCCGGGCTACTTCCGGGCGCAGATGACCGACGAGGTCCTGTACCGCTTCTTCTCGTCCCTGGCGGACGATGCGCGGATCCCGCTCCTCCTCTACAACGCGCCCGGCTTCTGCGGCGTCACGCTGAGCCCGGACCTCGTCGGACGCCTGGCAGCCCACGGGAACATCGTGGGCCTCAAGGACAGTGCGTCGAGTGGCATCGAAGGCTTCCTTCCATTCCAGGGCCCCTCGTTCCACGTGCTTGCGGGTTCGGCCAACTTCCTGCTCCGGGCGATGCTGGGTGGCTCGCCCGGCGGCACGGTCTCGCTCGCCAACTCGTTCCCCCAGCTTGCCCTGGAGCTGTTCCGCTATGGACGTGCCCGCGACGAGGTGAATGGGGCAGCGCTCCAGGATCGGGTCAGCCGCATCAATGCCGCCATCTCGGGGGCCCACGGGGTGGCGGGCGTCAAGGCCGCGATGACACTGGCAGGTTTCCGGGGTGGCATCCCGCGACGGCCACTGCTTCCTCTCAGCGCAGGACAGGTCCAGGCGTTGGAAGCGCTCCTCACCTCGGAGGGACTCCTGCCGTGAGCGGAGACATCCTCGCCATCGACGTCGGGACGACCGCCCTCAAGATCGCCGTCTTCAGTCCCGACTTGGTGAAGCGATCCGAGGCGCAGCGCCGCTACGCCCCGCACCTGTACGACCATGGCAAGGCCGACGTCGAGCCGGCGGTCTGGTGGGAGGCGCTGCGCGAATGCTGTGCGGCGGCATCCGCCAGCCTCGCCGGCGTGGAGGTCGTCTCCCTGTCCGTCACCACCCCGGGACTCATGCCGATGGCGGGCGACGGCACGGCGCTGGCGCCTGCCGTCCTGTTCCTTGACGGGCGGTCGCGCGCGCAGTCGGCCGCCATCCGTGCCCTTGTGGGAGAGAGGAGGTTCCTGGCCGAGACGTGCAACCTTCCCGTGTCCGGCGGCTCGTCGCTGTCGTCCATGCTCTGGTTCCGGGATGAGCGCCCGGACATTTGGGCGGCGACCGCGAAGTTCGGCCACTGCAACACCTATCTCGTCAAGCGGATGACCGGCCGCTGGGCGATCGATCCGTCAACGGCCTCGATCACGGGCCTCTACAACACGGCGCGGAACGATCTCACCTGGAACGAGACGGTCCTCGGTCTCGCCGGAATCGATGAGGGCATGCTGCCGCCGCTGCGGCAGTCCCATGAGCCGATCGGTCCGATCCGGCCCGCCATCGCCGAGGAGCTTGGCCTGCCTCGTGGCTGCGTCGTCCTCTGCGGTGGCAATGACGCGGTGCTCGCGGCCTTCTCCGGGGGCCTGACCGAGCCGGGCGACATCAACATCATCAGCGGGACGTGCGACATCGCCAGCGTCTGCACCGATCGCCCCATCGCCTCCCCAACCTTCAACGTCCGCTGCCACGTCATCCCGGGTCGGTGGCTCACGTTCTTCGTGCTGAATGCCGGCGGCGAGGCGCTGGACTGGTTCCGCCGGACCGCCTGCAGCGAGCTGGACGCGGACGAGTTCTACGACCACTACGTTCCCGGCGTGCTCGATGCGTTCCTTCTGGGTCCGGATCCGGACATCGTTGAAGCCGATCTCCCCGAGTACGTCCCCTACATCGGCGGCAGCCGGTACTCCCTCGAGTCCCTCACCGGCCGCTTCAGCGGCCTCACGCTCCAGACCACGCGTGAAGACCTGTTGCTCAGCATCGTCCGCGGCAACGCGAGATATCTGGGCGGGCACCTTGCAGAAGTCGCCGAGGTCGTCCACCTCGGCCATAGGGTCGGGATCTCCGGCGGCGGGGCCAGGATCCGGGGAATGCTCGAAGCCAGGCGCCGCTGGACCGGCGACTTCGAGTACCAGTTCCAGGACCAGTCCTCGTTGCTCGGGGCGGCGATCCTCGGCCAGATCAGTCAATCCGGACAGCTGCCGGGCTCCAGGCAGGTCAGTCCGGGAACGTTGCAGGAGGCATTCCCATGAGCGGTATCGGAACCGGCAGCACGACGTCCACGGATCCGCGGGCGGCGGCAGCCGAACTCGTCTCACAGGCGAAGGCCGGGCTGGAGGGCACCCCGACGCTGGCCATCCTCTTCGCCACGTCGCAGTACGACACTGAGGCCCTCGCGAGCAGCGTCTCCGAGCTGCTCGACGGGATCCCCATGTGGGGCGGCTCGTCGTCGACCGGCGTGTTCCGGGACGATGGCTGGGTCACGAGCGCCGGCGGAGCGGCCAGCCTGATGCTTATCGCCGACCGGCCGGGGGCGGCCGCGGTCGTGCCCGTTGGCGATGACGCGTTCGCGGCCGGCAAGAAGGCCGCCGAAGAGGTCATGAAGCAGCTCGGCGGCGCCCCGGGGGCGCTGCTGACCCTCGCCTTCATGGGGCCGGAGGAGGAGCTGCTGCGCGGGATCGCAAGCGTGGCCCCGGGCGTGCCGGTCGTCGGCGGTTCTGCTTCGGACCACTCTGCGGAGGGCAAGTTCCAGCAGATCGCGAACGGCCACGCCTACACGAACCACTTCGCTCTCGCGGCGATCGGCGGGCCGGTCGGGGTTGCCTTCACGAACGGCTATCGGCCGACGGGCAAGAAGGCAATCGTGACCAAGGCCACCGGACGGACGGTCTTCGAGCTCGACGGCCTGCGAGCCATGGATGTCTACTCCGCGTGGGTCGCCAGGCCTGAGGCGGAGATCTGCGGCGGCGCGCTCGTCTCGTTCAGCGTGCAGTACCCACTCCTGTTCCGGCAGGCCGGGATCGGGTACTCCGCCCACCCGACCAACAGCAGCGCGGACGGCTCGATGGACTTCGGGGCGGCCATGCGCCCCGGGATGGAGCTCGAGCTGGCGGAAGCATCCGTGAACGGCCTGGTCGCCGAGGCGGGCAACGCCGTCTACAAGGCGACGCTCGGGGTCGAGCACCCGAAGGCCATCCTGCTCTCCCACTGCGGTGGGCGCGCCATCGCCCTCGGCGACCGAATCCGGGAGATCCCCGCCGAGATCGCACACACTGCCGGCCACCTGCCGACGGTCGGCTACCTCGCCTTCGGTGAGCAGGGCTGCTCGGAGCCGGGAAGTCCGACCCACGCCGACCTGAGCCTGTCGGCGCTCGTCCTGGGCTAGGTTCGCCTGCCTGTGACGTCAGTGGCGGGCGCGGAGCCGGCGGGCGGCTGATTCGCCGGCTTCGCGCTCAGCCCCAATGGTTGTGGCCGCGCCCCAGGATGCGGCCGGTCGACACGGAGGATCACGATGGCTGTCGCTACACGCCTCTACCAGAACTACGTGAACGGTCGCTTCGTCAGCGCGCAGGGAGCGAAGACGCTGCCGGTAGAGAATCCGGCCACCGGTGCGACCGCGTCGGACGTGCCCGATTCGTCCGTTGAGGATGCGCGGGAAGCGATCGAGTGCGCGGACCGGGCGCAGCGCGCGTGGGAGAAGCTGGCCCCGATCGAGCGCGCGAACTACCTGCACAAGATCGCCGCCGGGATCCGCGCGGACGCGGAGCACCTTGCCCGGGTCCTGTCGGAGGAGCAGGGCAAACCCCTCGACCAGGCCCGGGGTGAGGCGAACGGCACGGCCAACTACTTCGACTACACGGCGGAGTGGGCCCGCCGCATCGAGGGCGAGGTCATCGCCAGCGACGAGCCAAACGACATGCAGCTGCTGCTCCGGCAGCCCATCGGCGTCATCGGCGGGATCGTGCCCTGGAACTTCCCGCTCTACGTGCTCGCGCGGAAGGTGGCACCGGCGCTTCTCACGGGCAACTCCATCGTCGTGAAGCCGAGCGAGATCACGCCGAACAGCACGCTCGAGCTCGGCCGCATCTTCGACGAGGCAGGCGTCCCCGCCGGCGTTGTCAACATCGTGTGCGGCTACGGCCCGACCGTCGGCGAGGAGCTGGCCTCGAACCCGCTCATCGGCATGGTGACCGTCACAGGCAGCATCAGGACCGGCTCCCGGGTCATGGAGCTCGCCGCGAAGAACATCACGAAGGTCAGCCTGGAGCTCGGCGGCAGCCACCCGGTCATCGTGATGCCGGACGCCGACCTGGACCTCGCGATCAGGTCCATCAAGGCAGGTCGCCTCCTCAACACGGGCCAGGTGTGCGGCGCACCCGACCGAACCTACGTGCACGAGAGCGTCGCCGCCGAGTTCACCGAGCGGCTGGCCAAGGCCATGGGCAAGGCGACATACGGGAACGCGCTCGTCGACGAGGGCCGCGACCTAGGTCCGATGGTAAGCGCACGGCAACTCGACGCGGTGAGCGGACGCGTGGAGCGTGCCATCGCCGACGGCGGCCAGGTCGTGACCGGCGGCAAGCCTGCCGAGGACAAGCCGGAAGGTCACTACTATCCGGCGACCGTCATCGCCAACTGCCGCCAGGACATGGCCATCGTCCGGGAAGAGATCTTCGGGCCGGTCATGCCAGTCGTCACGTTCCACGACCTCGACGAGGCGATCGACTGGGCGAACGACTCGATCTACGGTCTCGCCTCGTCAATCTTCACCAAGAACGTCGACGTGATCATGCGAGCGTGCCGGGAGCTGCGGTTCGGGGAGACGTACGTCAACCGCGAGAACATGATGGAGAACATGCAGGGGTTCCATGCCGGCTGGCGCAAGTCCGGGATCGGTGGGGCAGACGGCAAGTACGGCGTGCTCGAGTACACGCGAACCCACGTCGTCTACCTGCAATACGACCTGGCGGCCGGGCGGGCGTAACGAATCCGGTTCCCGGCAGGCGATCCGCCGAGAAGCGCGTCTGCGGCGCGACGGACCACCAAAGGTCCGCCGGTCAACGTTCCACAGGGGCGTCCTGAGCACACGCTCGGGGCGCCCCTCGCCGCCCAGCACAATTGGCAACACCGTGGTGGCACGGGAGTCCAGCGCGACATCCTCACCGCGAGCGACGCCCAACGACGAGGTAGCTCCGCAACGCCGGATCGGGGGCGATAGGCCGTCCCTCGCGTCGTCGAGTCATCGTCCGTAGGTCGTGGCTCCCCGGGCCGTGGCGCCCCGCTCGGAGATCGTGCCGTATAGACGCGCGACGATCGCCCCCGGGGCTCTCCACGCCTACGTCGCGGAAGATCGTGCGGCGGTCCGGCGTCCAGTCGCCGCCTCTGCCGAGGCGTTCCCGAAGGCGCACCAGCGCAACGTGGTCGCGGACGCCTTCCTGATGGAGGAAGGCACCAGGGGTCAGGCCGGGGAATTCCAGCAGCAGCTCCGCCAGGACGGTCCGGAGATGGCGTGAGGGTCGGAAACCCCGATTCGCGCTCGGACAGTCCCGGTCCGATCGGCCGATGTGGTCCTCTACCTCGTCGCCCGAGCCCTCGCCCGTCTCCTTGTCGGCGGTGGCCAACAAGGCCGAGACGAGCACGCCAAGGACCTCGAGATCCTCGTCCTCCGCCACCAGCTCCGGGTGCTGCAGCGGACCGCGGGCCGACCGCAGCTCCGGCCCATCGAC
>JADGQH010000194.1 GCA_017881985.1 Chloroflexota bacterium
TAGGGCGCTGCCGGCGATTCCGGGCCGGCGAGGCGCGTGACCGGGCCGTCGAGGAAGTCGAACGCCTCCTCGGCCACGAGCGCTGCGATCTCCGCCCCGAAGCCACCGAAGCGATTGTCCTCGTGGACGACCAGGCACTTGCCGGTCTTTCGGACGGAGGCGAGCACGGTGGCGGCATCGAGCGGGCGGATCGTGCGGAGGTCTATCACCTCCGTCTCGATCCCCTCCCCCGCCACCCGCTCCGCCGCGTTCAGCGCCTGGTGGACCATCAGCCCGTACGTGACGAGCGTGACGCGGCTCCCCTCCCGGGTGACCGTGGCGCGACCGAGCGGCACCGTGTACTCGCCGTCGGGCACCTCGCCGCGGACGCTCCGGTAGAGCTTCTTGTGCTCGAGGAAGATCACCGGGTCGGGGTCCCGGATCGCCGATCGCAGGAGCCCCTTCGCGTCGTACGGGGTCGACGGGATCACGACCTTCAGGCCAGGCACGTGCGCAAAGAACGCCTCGACCGACTGGCTGTGATAGAGCGCGCCGTGGACGCCGGCCCCGAATGGCGCGCGGATCGTGATCGGGCAGCCGAACGTCCCGTTGCTTCGATAACGGATCCGGGCCGCCTCCTGGATGATCTGGTTCATCGCCGGGAAGATGAAGTCGGCGAACTGGATCTCGGCCACCGGCCGCAGCCCGTTGGCTGCCGCGCCGATGCTCACCCCGGCGATCATCGACTCCGTCAGCGGCGTGTCGATCACCCGGTCGTCGCCGAACTCCGCCCAGAGTCCGTCGGTCGCGAAGAAGACGCCGCCCTTCTTACCGACATCCTCGCCAAGCACGATCACTGCCGGGTCGCGGCGCATCTCGTCCCGGAGCCCCTCGCGGATCGCCTCGATGAACGTGTGAATGGCCATCAGTCGGGACCCAATCCCGGCGGCGGGTGGAGCTGTCGGGCGTCGCCCGGCTCGGCGTAGACGTGACGCGTCAACGTGGCGGGGTCCGGGTCGGCGGCCGCCTCCGCGAAGTCGGTCGCGTCGTCCACGAGCCCGCGCACCTCGGCAGTGATCGCCGCCTCCGCGGCCTCGGCAAGGAGGCCGGCCGCCCGAAGCTCGTCGCGGAAGGCGGGCAGCGGGTCGCGGCCGCGCCCCTCGGCGAGGTCGTCCTCCGTGCGGTACTTCGTCTGCTGATCGTCCGACGAGTGCCCGGTCAGGCGGGTGACCTTCGCCTCGATGAAGGTCGGGCCGTCGCCGGCGAGCGCGCGGACCACCGCATCGCGCATGGCGAGGTAGCAGCCCAGCACGTCGGTCCCGTCTACGATGACGCCCGGCATGTTGTAGCCCGCCGCCCGGACCGCGAGGTCGCGGACCGCGGTCTGCTTCTCGGCCGGCACGCTGATCGCGTACCCGTTGTTCTCGACGAGAAGGACCATCGGGAGGCGGTGGATTCCGGCGAAGTTGAGGGCCTCGTGGACGTCGCCCTGGTTCGCGGCGCCCTCGCCCATCATCACGACCGCCACCTGCGTCTCGCCGCGGAGCTTCGCGGCCAGCGCGATCCCGGCCGCGTGCAGCGCCTGCGTGCCGACCGGCGACGAGCTGCTGAAGATCCGGTACGCAGCCCCACCGTAATGGGCCGGCATCTGCCGCCCGCCCGAGCCCGGATCGTCGGCCCGCCCGAACTGCTGCAGCATCAGCTCGCGTGGCGTCATCCCGAACGAGAGCATCGCCGCCATCGATCGGTAGTAGGGCAGGAGCCAATCGCGGCCCGGCGTGAGCGCCGCGCAGATTCCCGCCTCGGCGCCCTCGTGGCCCTGGGCGCTGATGACGAAGTGGACGCGGCCGGACCGATTCAGGATCCAGGCGCGCTCGTCGAGCGCGCGCGCGAGCGCCATAAGCCGGTAGATCTCGCGGAGCCGCTCCGCCGGCAGCCCCGATCGGGCGGCGGGATCCGGAGTCGGCGCGCCCGAGGTGGTCACGTGCCGACTGTACACGGGCGTGGGCCGGGCGCCGCGATCGGATAATCCTGCAACCGCGGCCCGTGAGGCTCCGGCGCCGGGCGCATCGTCAGAAGTTGATCGAGCGCCCGTCCACGGCCATGGCGGCCTCTCCCAGGATCTCCGAGAGGGTGGGATGCGGGTGGGTGGCCGCGCCGATCTCCCACGGCTGCGCCTGGAGCGAGCCGGCCAGCGAGGCCTCGGCGATCAGGTCCGTCGCATGCGGCCCGATGAGGTGCACGCCGAGCGTGTCGCCGGTCTCCGCGTGGCCGATCACCTTGGCGAAGCCTTCGTACTCGCCCCCGATCACCGCCTTGGCGATCGCCTGGAACGGGACCTTTCCGACCTTGACGGGCAGCCCGCGCTTCTCGCACTCCTGCTCGGTCAGGCCGACGGACGCGATCTCCGGCCGGCAATACGTTGCCCGCGGCTGGGCGACGTAATCCATGGCGTGGACGTCGGGGTCGCCGGCGATCGTGTGGACCGCGGTCAGCCCCTCGTGCGCGGCCGTGTGGGCCAGCCAGAGCCCGCCGACGATGTCGCCGATCGCCCAGACGTGCGGCTCGGCGGTGCGCATGTGGCCGTCGACCACGACGATCCCGCGGTCGGTCACGGCCCGCGTGGTCTCGAGTCCCAGGTCCTCGATGTTGGCCGCGCGCCCGGCGGCGACGAGCAGGACGTCGGCAGCGATCTCCTTGGCCTCGCCGCCCTCCGGGCCGACCGTCAGGCGGATGCCGTCTTCTCTCACAACCAGCGACTTCGCGTCGAAACGCGCGTTCGTCATGACGGCGATCCCACGCTTGACGAGGCTCTTCTCGAGCTCCTTCGAGATGTCGCGATCCTCCAACGGGACGATGGCGGGCAGGTATTCGAGGAGCGTCACCTTCACGCCGAGGTCGTGGAAGCACGAAGCGAACTCACAGCCAACGGCGCCCGCGCCGATGATCACCATGCTCGAAGGCAGCTCGACGAGTCGCAACACGTCGTCCGAGGTCAGGATTCGGACACCGTCGGGCGTGATGCCGGGCAGGCTCTTGACGCGGGATCCCGTCGCCAGGATGACGTCGGTCGCCTCGAGCACCCGCTCGCCGCCGGTCCCCGGCGTGCCGTCCTCGCCGTGCAGTCGAACCCGGACCTTGCCGGGTCCCTCGAGGCGGCCGCGACCCGCGACCCATTCGACCTTGTTCTTGCCGACCAGGCTCTTGAGACCCGTCCACATCCGGCGGACCACCTGGTCCTTGCGGGCCGCGATCACGGCGTAGTCGACGGCCGCCTCGCCCGGGATCATCACGCCGAGCTCGCGGCTCCTGGTCCGGACGCGGTTCGCGAAGTCGGCCGACTCGAGGAGCGCCTTGGTCGGGATGCAGCCCCGGTGGAGGCATGTGCCGCCGATCTTGTCCTCGTCGACGAGGGCGACCTTCATGCCCAGCTGCGCAGCCCGGAAGGCGGCCGAGTACCCGCCGGTGCCGGCGCCGAGGACCACGAGGTCGAACGAGTTGGACGAGCCGACAGCCATGGTCAGGGCACCTTTCGGGCGCCGGCGGGGCGGCGCGCGGGCAGCGCGCGACCCGGTGCGGGCGCCGATCCGGGGGCGGCCGCAGCCGACCGGCCGGTTGTGGGAGGGATCACGCCGTCGATGGTAGCGCGGGCCCTGCCCGGGTGCGCGGGCGGCCGGCCCCTGGGCCGTCTTCGCACGCTTCGGCGGCAGGGCCGGTCAGGCCGCCCGGACGATCTCCGGCAGCGACGCCAGGCGGCGACGCGATCGGGCAACCGCGAGCCCGCCGGTCGCGCGACAATGGGGCCCACGCGGCTCCCGCCGCTCCCCCGCACGAGATGCCAGCAACGATGTCGACGTTCACTGCTCCACGGACCCACCGCTCACAGGCCGCGCGCGCGGCGGCCGGGATTGCAGGCGCGCTCCTGCTCATCGCCGCACTCGCCACGTCCGCGATCGCCGCAAGCCCACAGCGCCTCTCGGCGCAGGTCACCGACAGCGTCGGCGCCGTCAGCGGCGGCGCTGGCTCGGTGCAGCCGGCGCTCGACGACCTCGTGCGCGCGGCCAACGTCCAGCTCTGGGTCTGGTTCACGGATACCACCGGCGGCCTGTCCGCCGCCGATTTCGCGACCCAGACCGCGAAGCTCAACGGCTTCGGCGGCAACGACCTGCTCCTGGTTCTCGCGATGACGGACCACGCCTACGGCTACTGGAAGTCGGACGCGATCCCGCTCTCGAACACGCGCCTGGACTCGATCCTCAGCGCGGACCTGGAGCCCGGTCTTCGCTCGGGCGAGAACGGCGCGGCGATCGTCGCGACGGCCGCGGGCATCCGCGACGCAATGGGCGGCTCGCCCGGTGGGCAGGGCGCCACTCCGGACCCGGTTGCCACGGGCTCGACGGGCGGCGGCGGGACCGGAGCGCCGGCCCCGGGAGGTGGCTCGCCGCTCGGCACGCTCCTGACGGTGCTCCTGGGCGTCGCGTTCATCGCCGTGCTCGGCTGGTGGTTCCTCTACGGTCGGAAGCGGCCGGCCGGCGACGGCGCGGCGGGCACCGCGGGCGCAGGGACCGCGGGCGGGCCGGTCGACGACATCGCGTCGATGAAGACGCCGGACCTCGAGACGCTCGCGAACCAGGCGCTCGTGCAGACCGACGACGCGGTTCGCGACAGCGAGCAGGAGCTTGGATTCGCCCAGGCGCAGTTCGGGGACGACGAGGTCGCGCCGTTCCAGGCGGTCATCGCGGATGCGAAGGGTGACCTGGCCGCCGCGTTCAAGCTGCGCCAGCAGCTCGACGACGAGATCCCCGAGGACGCGGCCACCCACCGCCACATGCTCGAGGAGCTGGTCCGCGGATGCCGCCGCGCGCAGGCCCGGCTCGACTCGGTGAAGGACGAGTTCGAGCGGCTTCGCGAGATCGAGGCGAAGGCGCCCCAGATCCTTGCCGCGCTCCCGGCCCAGGCCGACGCGCTCGAGGCCCGAATCCCCGCGGCCCAGGCCGCGATGACGCGCCTGACCGCGTACGCCGACGCAAGCTGGCAGGCCGTCGCCCCGAACCTCGACGAGGCGGCCAAGCGCGTGGCCGCCGTCCGGGAGGCGGTGGACGAGGGCGCGAAGGCGATCGCCGCGAGCGATGCGCAGACCGCCGGCCGCGCGGCGCGGCTCGGCCAGGACGCGCTGGGCCAGGGCACGGCGTTCCTCGACGGGATCGACCGGCTGGCGACCCAGCTGGACGAGGCGAAGACGAAGGTCGACCAGATGCTCGTGGACGCGGATCGCGACCTTACCCAGGCGAAGGCGGCGTCGTCCGGATCGAGCGACGCGGCCCTCGCCGCGCGGCTCGAGCAGGCCGACGCGCTGCTGTCCGGGGCGCGCGCCGCGCTCGCCGGCCCGAAGCCGGACGTCGCGGCCGCGTACCAGCAGGCCAGCCAGGCGCATACGATCGCCGACGACGCCCTGGCCGCGCTGCGGACCGCGACCGAGCAACGCGCCAGGGACGCGGCACGCCTGGACGCCTCCATCAAGGCGGCCCAGGCCACGCTGACCCGGGCCACGGACTTCATCGCGACGCGCCGCGGAGCGGTCGGCACGGAGGCCCGGACGCGGCTCGCCGAGGCGCAGCGGCACCTGGACCAGGCCGTCGCCATGGGTGCCGCCGACCCGGTGGGCGCCACCCGCGAGGCGGACCAGGCAACGCAGCTCGCGAATGCGGCCTACCAGGCCGCGCAGGACGACTACGGCCGATACGACGACCCCTGGCATGGCGGAGGTCGCGGCGGCGGAGGAGGGGGCGGCGGCGCCGGGGTCGGCGGGAACATCGCCGGCGCGATCATCGGGGGGATCATCGGCGGGATGCTGAGCGGCGGAGGTCGCGGCGACGGGGGGTTCGGAGGCTTCGGCGGAGGCGGAGGGTTCGGCGGCGGCTGGGGCGGCGGATCGTCCGGGGGCGGCAGCTTCGGCGGAGGCGGAGGCTCGTCGGGGGGAGGTCGGTGGTGACGGCCTTCAGGCGGTAGCGGCCGTCGGCTAGCATGGATGGACCGAGATCGATCGCGGCACCGGAACGGCCGATGCCGCCGGCACGGAACAGAAGGGACGCAGTGCGATGGGCGACAACATCCTCGGGCGGATCGGGAACCTGGTCAGGGCCAACGTCAACGCGCTGATCGACGGCGCCGAAGACCCGGAGAAGATGCTGGACCAGCTGGTCCGGGATTACACGAACAATATCGCGGAGGCGGAGCAGGCCGTCGCGCAGACGATCGGCAACCTCCGCCTCGCCGAGGATGACGCCAGCACGGCGCAGGCCGGCGTCGCCGAGTGGGGCGGCAAGGCACTCGCCGCGTCACACAAGGCCGACGAGCTCCGGGCAGCCGGCAACACGGCCGAGGCCGACCGGTTCGACAACCTCGCCAAGGTCGCGCTCAAGCGCCAGATCGGCTTCGAGGATCAGGCCAAGAGCCTCGCGACGCAGATCGCGAGCCAGACCGAGCTCACGAACAAGCTCAAGGATGGCCTCAACGGGATGCGCGCGAAGCGCGAGGAGCTGGT
>JADGQH010000195.1 GCA_017881985.1 Chloroflexota bacterium
ACCACCGCGATCCCGGCGTGGGCGATCCTGCGGGCAAGCACCTCGTCGACGACCATCGCGTGCTCCAGCCGAATCCGAACCGCCCCGGCGGCGCCCGGGTCGGCGTCGATCGCGTCGAGCACGGCCTCGACCGAGCCGTTGCCCATCGCGTGGACCGCGAGCCCGGCGCCCGCGTCCGCGGCACGGCGGATGAGCTGCCCGAACCCGGTTTCGGTTGGGAAGCGGATGCCCGTGTGCCAGCGTCCGTCGCGCTCACGGTGAGGCCAGCCCGCCCGAAGGCCGACCGTCCGGGCAAGTGCCCGCTCTTGGCCGGTGTTCGCCCGGAACGATGCAGCCATCAGGGCGCTCACCTGCCGACTCGTGAACCGGAGGTGGCAGTACTCGCCGCCGTCGAGGAGGACCTTGGCGGTCGCGCCCGGGACGATCGCCGGGGCGTCGATCCGCTCCCCAACGAGGAGCGGGTAGGCGGCGACGCCGACCGACGCGAACTCGGCCACGAGCGCATCGGCCGCTGGGGCGGGGACCGCCGCGTCGCCGATCCGCACGATGCCAAGCGAGAGAAGCCGTCGGCCGTACGCACGGATGCGCTCGCCCCAGGCGGCGCCGTTGTCGGGAGCGCGCGAGGCGGCCTCGGCGGCGAAGCTTGCAGCCTCCAGGAGCACCCCGGTCGGATGGCCCTTCCGGTCGCGGACGATATGGCCACCGGACGGGTCCGCCGTCCTGCGGCCGATGCCGAGGGCGTCGAGGCCGGGAGAGTTCACGACCGACTCGTGGAACGTGCGGCTCAGGACATGGAGCGGCCGATCGCCCATCGCTCGGTCGAGCTCCGCCGCCGTCGGGCTCCGCCGCTCAGCGAGTCGAAGCGGCTCGTAGCCGTGGAGACGGGCCCAGCCCTCCCCGGACCCGCCGACCCCTTCGGCGAGAAGCCGCGCCACCAGATCGACGAGGCCGCGGATGTCCTGAGCCTGTCGGTAGAGAGCGTCACTTCCCGGGTCTGACGCGACCAGGTAGGCGTGCTGGTGGGGGTCGACGAACGCGGGCAGCAGAGCGCCGCCGAGCAGACGTCGCTCGACGGTGCCGAGCGGCATCGTCGCGCGGACTTCGCCGAGCGAGCCGATCGCGGTAACCCGCCCGTCGCGGATGGCGACCGCCTCCGCTGCCGGGCGGTCGAACCGGCCGTAGACCGGGACCCCATGAAGGACGACACCGCTTCCCGGCCCCGCAGCGTGCTCGTCCATCGGCCCACCGTGCGGGCACCCGTCATCGGCCGTCAAGGACCATTCGACCCCGGCAACCATTCTCTCCGGCCTGGGTTTCGTCGTTCGAACGGCGGACTCGCGGCGCCGTCCGCTCGTGGTATGTTGTGGTCCACCAGAATTCCTGTGGAGCGAGCCATGGCGCGAGCAAATCTGACCCTGCAACTTGACCTGGAAGTGATCAGGCTTGCGCGGATCGTGGCGGCGAAACGCGGGACTTCGGTCAGCGCGCTCGCGGCGACGCAGCTGAAGGAGCTCGTCGAAGAGGACGAACGGCTCGAGCTGGCGCGGGGGCGCGCCGAGGGGATCCTCAGGAAGGCATCCTCCCGCGGCGGCCGGAACTGGACGCGCGACGAGCTGCACGATCGTCCGGCGCTTCGGAACCGATGACGGCTGGCGGGCGGACATTCGTCGACACCAACGTCCTGCTCTACGCCCACGACGCGAGCGAGACAGAGAAGCAACCGATCGCCCGCGAACTGCTCGAGGAGTTGTGGGCGGACCGCTCGGGGGTCGTCAGCACACAGGTCCTCCAGGAGTTCTACGTTGTCGCGACCCGCAAGTTCCGGCCGCAGATGCGGCGGTCGGAGGCACGGGAGATCGTCACGCTCTACGCGACCTGGTCCGTCGTCCAGGTCGACGTCGGGCTGATCCTCGACGCCGCTGCCCTCGAGGAGCGAGCTCAGCTGTCGTTCTGGGACGCGCTGATCGTCGAGGCCGCGCGGCGCGCCGGGGCAGTGCGCCTCGTCAGCGAGGATCTCCAGACAGGGCGACGGATCGCCGGGATCGCGGTCGAGAACCCGTTCGCGCCCGTCCGCTAGTCCGAGCGGGCTGGACGGACCCTGCTCGCTGGGGCAATCCGACCTGCCCGTTCTCGCTCACTCCCTCGCCGCCCGGCACATGCAACGGGAAGTCTCCGCTTCCCAAGCAGAATGTCGCGGGTTCGAATCCCGTCTCCAGCTCCACCTCCACCTTCATGATCCTCTGGATCGCGGTCCATCGACGCGTTCGCCACCCTGATGGCCGAATGGTCTCGCTGATTCCGCATGTCACGACTTCGAAAACCTCGCGAGCCCTGTCGGCGTCTGGCCCCCCTGCTGTACCCTCGGCACCTTAGGTCGCACGGGAGCGCCGCTTGATCTGCTCGAGCTGTGGAACCGAGAACCGGCCGGGTCGGCGGTTTTGCGTTGAGTGCGGCGCTGCGCTCTCCGCAACCTGCCCCACCTGCGCGGCGCCCGTGGAGCCCGGTGAGAAGTTCTGCGGCACCTGCGGATCGCGGCTGACGGACGGTGGGGCACCACCGGTCGATCCGCTGGTTCGTCCCGCGACGGGGTTCCAGGTGGCCGTTGCCGAACGCCGGCTGGTGTCCGTGCTGTTCGCGGACCTCGTCGGGTTCACGACGCTCGCCGAAGGACGCGACGCAGAGGACACCCGGGAGCTCCTGTCGCGCTACTTCGACCTGGCTCGCGACGTGATCGGCCGGTATGGGGGCACGGTCGAGAAGTTCATCGGCGACGCGGTGATGGCGGTCTGGGGCGCCCCGACGGCGCACGAGGACGATGCGGAGCGAGCGGTTCGCGCTGCCCTCGAGCTGGTCGACGCCGTCAGGACGATCGGTCCCTCCATCCAGGCCCGGGCCGGCGTGCTGACCGGGGAAGCCGCGGTCACGCTCGGCGCCGTCGGCCAGGGCATGGTCGCGGGCGACCTCGTCAACACGGCGTCCCGGCTCCAGTCGGTCGCCGCCCCGGGAACCGTGCTCGTCGGAGAGGCCACCGAGCGGGCGGCGAGCCGCGCGATCGCCTTCGAGCCCGTCGGCGAGCATGCGCTCAAGGGCAAGGCAGCGCCGGTCCCCGCCTGGCGGGCGCTCCGGGTGGTCGCCGAGGTCGGCGGCCGGAATCGGTCGGAGGCGCTCGAGGCGCCGTTCGTCGGCCGCGACGACGAGCTGCGCCTCCTCAAGGACCTCTTCCACGCAACGGGCCGCGAGAAGCGGGCGCGCCTCGTCTCGGTCATCGGCCCGGGCGGGATCGGCAAGACCCGCCTGGCCTGGGAGTTCACCAAGTACCTCGATGGGCTCATCGAGAACGTCTGGTGGCACGACGGCCGCAGCCCCGCCTACGGGGACGGGATCAGCTTCTGGGCGCTCGGCGAGATGGTTCGCAGACGCTGCGGGCTGCTCGAGACGGATGACGACGCGACCACGCGGACGAGGGTGGCCGCCACCCTCGCCGAGCACGTGCCCGAGCCCGACGAACGCCGATGGATCGAGCCCGCGCTGCTCGCGCTCCTGGGCGTCGAAGGGACGGCGACTGGCTCGGATCAGCTCTTCGGGGCCTGGCGGACGTTCTTCGAACGGCTTGCAGCGACCGCGCCGGTCGTGATGGTCTTCGAGGATCACCACTTCGCCGACAACGGCATGCTCGACTTCGTCGACCACCTGATGGAGTGGAGCCGGAACGTTCCGATCTACGTCGTCACGCTCGCCCGGCCCGAGTTGCTCGAGCGCCGATCGGACTGGAGCGCCGGGAAGCGCAACTTCACCTCGCTCTACCTCGAGCCACTGTCCGAGCCCGCGATGCGCCAGCTCCTCGCCGGGCTCGTGCCCGGGCTCCCCGGGGCAGCGGTGCGCTCGATCGTCGCCCGCGCCGACGGGATCCCGCTCTACGCCGTCGAGACTGTTCGGATGCTCCTGGCCGAAGGGAAGCTCACGCTCCAGGGGGACGTGTGCGTCGCGACGGGCGACCTGACGAGCCTCGCGGTCCCGGAGACCCTCACGGCCCTCATCGCGTCGAGGCTCGACACGCTCCCAAGCGAGGATCGCGCGGTTGTGGCCGACGCCGCCGTCCTCGGCCAGATGTTCACCCTGGCCGGGCTTGCCGCCGTGAGCGGTCTCGAGGAGACCTCGCTCGAGCCCCGCCTGCGCACGCTGGTGCGTCGCGAGCTCCTCACCCTCGAGGCCGATCCCCGGAGCCCCGAGCGCGGGCAGTACGCATTCGTCCAGGCCCTCATCCGCGAGGTCGCCTACAACATGCTCGCTCGGACCGCCCGGAAGGAGCGGCACCTGGCCGCGGCACGGTTCTTCGAAGGTCTTGGCTCCGACGAGCTCGCGGGCGCCCTTGCCGGCCACTACCTGGCGGCCTACCAGTCGGCGACCGCGGGCACGGAACGGGAGGCCCTCGGCGCCCAGGCGCGGATCGCGCTCCGGGCGGCCGCCGACCGCGCCTCCAGCCTCGGCTCCCACGAGCAGGCGCTCGCCTTCTTGGCGCCGGCCCTCGAGCTTGCGACCGATCCGGGCGACGAGGCAGCGCTCCGCCGACGCGCCGGGACGGCTTCCGCATCGATCAGTCGCGTCGACGAGGCACTCGCCCACTTCCGCCGGGCGCTCGAGATCGACGAGGCGGCCGGCGACCGGGACCAGGCGGCCCGGACGCTCTTCCTGCTGGCCCGGACGACGCTGACCGCGTTCCGGATCGAAGATGCGCTCGCGCTGCTCGAGCCCGCCGTGCGCGACTTCGCCGACCTCGCGGACACGCCCGTCGGGGCCGCCATCGCCGGCCAGCTCGCCCGCGCCTACCAGCTCGGCACGAACACCGTCGCCGGGCTCGAGTGGTCGGATCGCGTCCTGGGAGCAGCCGAGCGCGCCGACTCGACGGAAGTCTTCCTCGACGCGCTCGTGACCCGTGGCAACGTCCTGGCTGAGGTCGGGCGGTTCCGCGAGAGCCGTCTGCTCCACAAGGCGGCGTACGAGGAGACCGAGGCGGCCGGCCTGGCGCACACCGCGAGCCGCGCGCTGATCTCGATGTCGGCGAGCGGGGTCCTCATGGACCCTCGCGACGCCCTCGACGCCGCGCGCCGCGGAATGGCCCACGGCCGGCGCCTGGGCGACCGGATGATCGTCAGGTTCTCGCTGGGGAATGCCGCCGAGGCCGCGCTCAGGACGGGTGACTGGGCGTGGGCCGCCGGCGAGATGGCGACGCTCCTGGAGGACCTGACGGATCCTGCGGACCGCGAGGATCTCCTCGGGGAGCTGCTTTCGATCCAGGCGTATCGGGGTGTCGTCGATCCCCTGGCGCTCGCCGAGTTCCAGCAGCTCGTGGCGGGCATGGACGCCGCCCAGTCGCCGGCCCAGGGCGCGCTCGTGGCGGTCCGGATCGCGTTCGCGGAGGGACGCTTCGGGGACGCATACCGGTCGGGGCTGCGCAACGTCGGCGCGCTGACGATGTTTGACGTCCTGGCCAACGCCATCGCGGCGCGGGCTGCGCTGTGGTCGGGCGACGTCGCCGGGGCGCGGGTCGCGATCGACCGGTTCCAGGGCCGCCACACGCCGCTGCTCGAGGCGGAGCGGGCGACGGTTGCGGCCGGGGTCGCCGCGATCGAGGGGTCGGCGGACGAGGCGACGAAACTGTACGGGTCCGCCCTCGTGCACTGGCGGGAGCTCGGCCTCGCGTTCGACGAGGCGCTCTGCGGGCTCGACATGGCGACGTTCTTGAGCCCGGCAGCGTCGGAGGTCCGCGCCGCCGCCGACTCAGCCCGAGAGATCCTCGTCCGGCTCGAGGCCGCCCCGTTCATCGCCCGACTCGACGCGGCTTTCGCTCCCGAGGTCGGACCCGAGGCCGCTCGGCCGCGACTCCCGGCACGGCGTCGGGTGACGGCTCGGTGAAGACACTCTAGATACGCCCACTTCGCTCATCTGGCCTCGCTGGCGGCGGCCCGAGAACCCCGAGGGCCGTCATCAGGCCGAGCCGGTCGGGGATGAACCACGACTCCCCGATCCGCCCGTCCGCGAAGCGGTCGATCCGCATCTCCTCGAACGCGACGTGTCGCCCGGTCGGTGGAAGCGCCGCTCCGCCCGGCATGCTCATCGGACCGTTGTGCGTCCCTTCGCCGCGCCAGTGGCTCGCGACTCGGTCCCCCTCAGCGACCTGGCCGAGGAGCGTGAGGGTGAGATCCGGGAACGCCGTCCGCAGGATGCCGGCCTGGAGCTTGATCGGCTCGGTCCCGCTGACCGGTGGCAGCCCGGGAGCGTGGCTCACGCAGTCCAGCGCGAGGTACCGGTCGGCGGCCTGGTGGCCGACCCCGTCGCCCGTGACCCGGCCCATGCTCAGGCTGCTGCGCTCACGAGGTTCGGACCTCCCGAGCAGAATGGAGCGATGACGAACGGCGAGCCTGTCGACCTCGAGCACGAGAACTGGATTGCCTACCTGACGGGTGTCGTGACCTGCAGCGGCCGGGCCGAGGT
>JADGQH010000031.1 GCA_017881985.1 Chloroflexota bacterium
CGGGTCCGGCTCGTCGCGCGACTGGGCCGCCAAGGGCACCCGGCTGCTCGGGATCCGGGCCGTGATCGCGGAGAGCTTCGAGCGGATCCATCGTTCGAATCTGGTGGGGATGGGCGTGCTCCCGCTGGAGTTCGGGCCGGGCGACAGCGCCGCGAGCCTCGGCCTCACCGGACGTGAGCGGTACACGATCGTCGGCCTGGGACAGGGCCTGGCGCCGCGGGCGCAGCTGACCGTGGTGGCAACCGCGGACGACGTGGACGGCGGCCGCGAGACGCGCTTCGAGGTCGCGTGCCGCCTCGATGGCCCGATCGAGGTCGAGTACTACCGCCAGGGCGGGATCCTGCCCGCAGTGCTGCGCCGGATCGCCCGGGAGTCGGGCGCCGCCTGAGCCTGCGGGCTCGTTCGCCGGCCATCCTCGTCCACCCATCTCGCCCGGAGTCGCATGCCGGGCGGAGGGGTTGTGGTCAGGCCCGTCGGGCCGTCCAGCGCCCGTCGCGGCCGTCGACGCGGAGCGGGATCCCGTACGCCCTGGAGAGGGTGGCGTCGACGAGCACCTCGCCGATCGGGCCTGCCGCGAGGACACGTCCTCCGGCAAGCACCAGCGCGTGCCCGAACCCCGCGGGAATCTCCTCGAGGTGGTGCGTCACGAGGACGATGCCGAGCGGCCTCGCACCCGCCGCGAGCTGTCTGAGCGCATCCACGAGCTCCTCGCGCGCCCGGAGGTCCAGCCCGGCCGCCGGCTCGTCCGCGAGCACGAGATCCGGGTCGGGCATCAGCGTCCGTGCCAGGAGCACGCGCTGGCGCTCGCCCGTCGAGAGCGTCCCGAAAGACCGTTCGGCGAGCTCGCCGACTCCGAGCAACCGCAGCAGGGCGACTGACCGCTCCTCGTCGGGCGCCGCGTACGCGTCCCACCAGGGTGCCAGGGCACCCGTGCGTGCGGTGACCACGACCTCGCGCGCCCGGAGGCGCGGGTCGAAGCGGTCCGAGAGCGCGGCGCTGATCAGGCCGATCCGCGGCCGGAGCGTGCGTGCGTCGACGCGGCCCAGTTGCGCTCCGAGGACGCGGACTCGGCCGACGGTCGGGACGAGGGTCGTCGCGGCGATGGCAAGGAGGGTGGTCTTGCCGGCGCCGTTCGGGCCGACCACGACCCAGCGCTCCCCGGGCAGGACGCGGAGCGACACCCCCGCGAGCAACCAGGCTGAGCCGCGCCGGACCCCGACACCGGCGAGCTCCAGGATCGGCGGCGTTTCGGAGGTGGGGGTGGGCGTCGGGTCATCGAGCACCCGACGATGCTACGCGACGGCTGGGGTCCCACCCAGGCGGGCGGGCGCACCACCGGGCGCTGAGAGCGCTGTCACGAGCCGCCTGCGGCCTGCCGTCGCCTCGACCCCGCGGGGGACGTCGCTCAGCCGTGCGGGACGTCGCCCAGGCCGTGCCGGACGTCGCTCAGGCCGTGACGGCCCGTTCGATGGCGACGGCCACGAGGTCCGCGCCCGCCTGCAGGATCGGTCGCATCGCCGGGTCGATCGACTGCTCGTGGGCCAGGGCAAGGACGCCGAGCACGATCTCGGAACTGCCTCGCGTGACGACCAGGGGGATGTGCGTGCGGAGCGCGGGACCACCGGGCGCCGTCGGAAGGACGTCGAAGGATGCCACGGGCTTCGCGAAGGTCCGTGCGATCGGATGCCCTGGGTTGCCGACAGCCGCCGCAAGCCCTGCGACGGCTGCGTCCTGGAGCCCGAATGAGGCGACGATCTCGAGACCATCACGCCCCTCGCTCGGGACGAGGATCACGGCGGATTCGACCCCGAGGTGCTCGGCGATCGCGCCGAGCAGCAGCTGGAAGCTCTCGCCCGCGCCGGCATGAGCCAGCGCCCGGGAACCGGCAATGAGGATCTCGCGCGCCGCCAGGTCCGACATGTCAACTCCCTGCGGGGCGACCCGCTCCAGGCGGCCGATCACTGCTCCGGATCGAGCTCGAGCGCCGCCGAGTTGATGCAGTAGCGCAGGCCCGTTGGGTTCGGGCCATCGTCGAAGACGTGCCCAAGGTGACCGCCGCATGTTGCGCAGACTGCCTCGGTCCGGGTCATGAACAGCGCGCGATCCGTCCGGGTGGCAACGGTGGCCGGGTCGGCAGGCGCGAAGAAGCTCGGCCAGCCGGTGCCCGAGTCGAACTTCGCCTCGGATCGGAACAGCTCGGTGCCGCAGCCGGCGCATCGATAGGCACCCGGCCGGTGCTCGTCCCACAGGTTCCCGGTGAATGCTCGCTCGGTCCCCTTCTGGCGAAGGACCCGGTACTGCTCGGGCGTGAGGGCCTCGCGCCAGTCAGCGTCCGACCTGGCGGAGGGGGGCGTGGTAGTCGTCTTCTCGTCGGCCATGGGTGCAGGGTACGCCCGAATTGTGACGTTGCCATGACAGGACGCGAGCGGCCCGAGATGTGCGGGTCGGCCTCGACGTCCGAGGTCAGACACCAGGTTCGAGGTCACGGACGTAGAGGCGTTTCCGCGTGCCGTGGCGTTCGAACTCCTTCTCGAGCGTGAGACCCGTCCTCTCGGCCACGCGCTGGGAGGCAACGTTGCCTGGGTGGATGATCGCGACCAGGCGCCCGAGCCCGAGCACGTCGCGCGCGTGGTCGCGCGCTGCCGCGGCGGCCTCCGTTGCGTAGCCGCGACCCTGGAGCGCACGGCGCACGTGATAGCCAACTTCGATCTCGGTTGTGCCGTCCACGTCCTGTGGCGTCAGGCCGCAGTCCCCGACGAAGGCGCCGGTCTGGCGCAGCTCCACCAGCCACAGTCCGAATCCGCGTTCCCGGTAGAGCCGCTGGTTCCATGCGATCCACGCGAGCGCCTCGGCGCGGTCCATCGGATGCGGGTAGAACGCCATCACCTCGGGGTCGCCAAGCAGGCCAGCCATCGCATCGAGGTCGGTTTCGGTCATCTCGCGGAAGGCGAGGCGCTCGGTCGGCCCGGGCGGCGGCATCGGGTGGCGACCTACGCCTGGCCGCCAGACGGAGGCGCGACCTGATCTCCGTCATCGAGCCCGTCAACCGGGCCCTCCGACAGGGCGAAGAGGCGACGTGGCTCGGGAATCCCCTTGAGCGGGTGAAGCCCGCGGTCCTCGAAGAGAAGACCGGCGCCCGCAGCCAGGTCCCTCGTCGTCTGGGAGACGAGGATCTCGCCCGGTTTGGCCGCCGCGGCGATTCGAGCCGCTTCGTGAACGGCCAGCCCGCGGATCTGCTCGCCGACGACCTCTACCTCTCCGACGTGGACCGCGGCCCGAACGTCGAGCCCTTCCGCGCGAGCGGCCTGCCTGATCGCCAGGGCGCACCGGATCGCCCGGGCGGGTCCGTCGAAGCTGGCGAGCAGGCCATCCCCGGCGCGATCAACCTCGGTTCCCCGAAACTGGGCGAGGTTGGCACGAGATCGCTCGACGTGTCGTCCGAGGAGCTCGCGCCATGCACCGTCGCCGATCCGCGCCACGATGGACGTCGACTCGACGATGTCCACCACCAGCAGGGTGGCGAGCGCCCTGTCGAGGAATCGGCGGTCGCGCCCGGCCCACGTTCGAGCGCCCGACCATTCGATCATGACGGCCGGCTCGTCGCCGATGGTGTAGCCGTCGTGGCCGGGTGGGATGTCGTACACATCGTCGGGCCCGAACTCGAGCACCGTGCCATCGCGGAGCACCACGCCCTGGCGGCCGGAGAGTGTCACGCCGACGTGATGGCTCTCACACCACTGCCCGCCGGCGATTGCGCGCATATCGTTCGACCAGCGCCAGCCGGGGTGCTGGACGACCCTGGCGACGACCTCGTCGCCGACGTAGACCAGGTCCTCCTCGACGCCAGGGAGGCGCACTGACTCGTCTGGGTTTCGGAGGTTCTTCGGGACGCGGCCAAGCATCGCCGTAGGGTGGGGTGCGTCCGCGCCACCCGTCAAGAACATGTGCGCGCCCCGACCCGGCGGCGCCCGCTCACGTCAGGCGCCGGGCTTCGTGACCTTCGGCGCCTGCTCGCAGAGGAAGGCCTCCAGCTGGGCGGCCGCCCCGCGCAGCGCGTCGTTGTCGCGGCTCCATGCCCGCCACTTCGCGCACGTCCGCTCCGACCATCCCGAGAGGGCGCCCGGGGCGAGGTCGAACGCCTGGAGAAAGGCGCGCGATTCCGCGTTTCGCGTCGCGACGACGCGAGCGGTCAGGCGCCGGAACTCGACGACATCCATTTGATCCTCCCGCAGCACACCGAGTGGAGCCGTCCCCTACTCCATGGGTTCGAGCACGAAGACCGGGATCCGCCGGTCCGTCCGCTTCTGATAGCTCGCGTAGTCGGGCCACGCTTCGACGGCGCGATCCCACCAGGCGGCTTTCTCGTCGCCCGTGACCTCGCGTGCCGTGAAGTCGCGCCTCGTGGCGCCATCCTGCAGCTCGACGTGCCGGTTCTTCGCCAGGTTGTGGTACCAGGCCGGGTTCGTCGGGGCGCCGCCGAGTGACGCGACCACCGCGTAGACTCCCTCGTGCTCGACGCGCATCAACGCGACCTTGCGGAGCTTGCCCGTCCTGGCGCCGACCGAGGTCAGCACGATCACGGGCTTGCCGCGCAGATCGCCGCCCTGCTCGCCGTCCGTGGCCTCGTAGAGCTCGGTCTGCGCGCGCGACCAGGCGGATGTGCCAGGTTCGTATTCGCCGGTGAGTGGCATGGCCCCATTCTCTCGCCATCCGGCGGAACCCGCGAGCGCCGGGCCCGGGGGCGGCTATTCCCAGCGGAACGAGCGGGCCGAGATCCCCAGGCAGACGACCAGCCAGCCGGCAAGGATCGCGAGGTCCGCGCCGAGCGGCGCCACCTGCGCCCCGTTGACCATCACCTGGCGCAGGGCGTCTCCGAGGTAGGTGAGCGGCAGGAACCGGGCGACGGTCTGCAGGAACCCGGGCAGGAAGTCGAAGGAGAAGAAGATTCCCGAGAGGAACATCATCGGGAGCTGCACGACCTGGACGACCCCCTGCGCCTGCTCCTCGGTCTTGAGGAACGAGGCCAGCGCGAAGCCGATGGCGAGGAAGGACGCGGAGCCGAGGAGGACGATCGCACCGACCTCCAGCAGGTTGCCGACGATGTGGACGTTGAAGACCGCGAACCCGATGCCGATGATCAGGACGGCATCCACGATCGCCACCATCAGCCGCAGCAGCACGTTGCTCCCGACGAGCTTCCAGCGGGCGAGCGGCGTGGCCCCGATCCGCTTGAGAATGCCCTTCTCGCGCTGCTGAACCAGGGGAATCGCGGCGAAGATGCCGAGCTGCATCAGTGCCATCGCGAGGATGCTCGGGACGAGGTAGGCCACCGAGCTGATGCTCGTCGACTGCAGCGTCAGCTGGCTGACCGTCAGGATCGCCGAGCCGCCCAGGGCCGCGAGGTTGAAGCCGTTCGCAACCTGGGCGACGGCTCCCTGGACGACCTGCGTGGTCTGGTTCTGCGACGGATCCCCGTAGACCTGGACCGCGATCGACGCCGCGTTGCCGGTCCTGGCCTGCACGAACGCATCCTGGAGGCCCTTCGGGACCACGATCACCGCGGAGACGTCGCCGTGCTGCATCGCCGCCTTCTCGGCATCGAGCGTGCCGTCATGGAGGCTGAGCAGGGTCACGCCGGCCAGGGCCTGTCGAAGGCCGCCCGACGCCTGCGTGCCGTCCTGGTCGACGAAGCCCACCGAGATCTTCGACCCGCCGCTCCCTCCGAAGATCCAGCCGAAGAGGAAGACGAACATGATCGGGAAGAAGATGGTCCAGAACAGGGCCGCCCGGTCGCGCGCGAGACTCTTGACGTTGGCGACCGTGAGGCCGAGCAGCGTTCCCATCGTCGGCCTCCTAGTCGCGCAGCGCTCGACCCGTCAGGTCGAGGAAGACATCTTCGAGCGTGGCCTGGCGGATCCCGAGGTTCCGAGGCTCGACGCTCACCTCGTCGGCCGTGGCCAGGAGGGCACCGACCGTCCCGGGAACGTCATTCGAGTAGAGGACCGTCTGGCCCTCCTCCTGGGCCGCCCGCGACACGCCGCCGAGACGCGCCAGCAGCTCCATCGGGAGCTTCGGGTTCGAGTCGAAGAAGACCGCCCGCTCCCTGAAGCGCCGCCCGATCAGGTCGGACACGGCGCCCATCTCCAGGATGTGGCCGTGGTCCATGATCGCCACCCGGTTGCACAGCTCGGTGGCTTCCTCCATGTAGTGCGTGGTCAGCATCACCGACGTGCCCTTGTCCTGGAGCCCCCTGATCAGGTCCCAGAGCGAGCGCCGCGCCTGGGGGTCCAGGCCCGTCGTCGGCTCATCGAGGAAGACCAGCTCGGGATCGTTGACGAGTGCCAGGGCGATCGACAGGCGCTGCTGCTGGCCACCGGAGAGGTTCATCGCCCAGGCATGCGCCCGTTCCCCGAGATCGACGGCGTCGATCAACTGCTTCGTCGGCACGTGATGGTTGAAGAAGCTCCCGAAGAGGTCCAGGAGCTCGGTCACGGTGAGCCGCGGGTAAAGCGACACGCTCTGAAGCTGCACGCCGATTCGCTGCTTGATCGACTGGGGGTGCCGGAGAACGTCCAGGCCGAGGACTTCGACGGTGCCGGAATCCGGAGGACGCAGGCCCTCCAGCACCTCGATCGTGGTGGTCTTGCCGGCCCCGTTCGGGCCGAGCATCCCGAAGACCTCGCCCCGCGCGACCTCGAACGTAACCCCGTCGACGGCCCTGACGTCCCCGTAGTGCTTCTTCAGGTCGGCGACGCGGATGACGAGCTCGCTGCCCTGCGTCATCTCACTCCTTGGCCCCTGCTGGCCGGGCGTCGTTCCGTGGCTCCCCCGACGGGAGTGGAGGACGCGTGCCGCGGCGTTCCAGTCCGACGAACGCTAGCCCACCGCGACCGTCGCTGTCCACTCGCGGGACGCCTAAATGACCGGCGTCGCCCGCGCAGACGCCATGAACGCATCGTGCCTGGCCCGCGCACACTGCCCGTTGGTTGAATTGGGCCGCACGTCGGGATCCGGCTCCCCCCGCGGCACGCGGGGCGCACAGGCGGCCGCACGGACGAACCAGCGTTGGACGAGGAAGCGGATGCGGGAGGGCCCTCCATGATCAAGATCTGGAGCGAGCTGCGGGTCGCGCGCGTGAAGGAACAGGTGGCGGACCTCGCGACGCTGGTGTGGGTGGTGTTCTGGGGGAACATCGTCTGGCGCCTGTTCCAGTTCCTGGCCAGCTACACCGAGGCCGGCCGCACCATACGTGCCGGCGGCGAGACGATGGCCCAGAGCGGGCGCGACCTTGGTGACTCGCTGGCCGGCCTTCCGCTCATCGGGTCGCAGGCCAGCGACATCGCGCGCAATGCCTTTGCGGGCGCGGGCCAGCCGCTGTCCGACTTCGGAACGCAGCTGGAGCAGTTCATCTTCGTGGTCGCCGTGACACTCGCCCTGATGCTCGCCGTCGTGACGCTCATGCCGTGGTTGACCCGCTACCTTCCATGGCGCTGGAACCGGCTCCGGCGGGTGCGGGCCGCCCACCGTGCGATCCGCACCGCGCCCTCGGTCGCCGGCGCCCAGGTCGAGCGCGCCCTTGCGATGCGAGCATTCGCGCGGCTCGACTACGCGACCCTGCTCGAGTATTCGCCGGATCCTCTGGGCGACTGGGCCGGTGGCCGGCATGATCGGCTCGCCCGGGCCGAGCTCGCCAGCGAGGGTCTGCGCCCCTGAAGTTGCGTCCGCGTCGGGTTCCGGCCGCCATCGGGCGCGCCGGTCGATGAATCAGCCTTCGGGAGGCCCAGGTGCGCGATGCAGCGCCCGTCGAAGCCAGGCGCCCATCACGAGCGCCCCGGCCGCCGGCACGAACGACAGGGCCGCGAACGCAAGCAGCGTGACGGCAATGACCAGCTGGATCTCGGCGAACGTGTCCTCGCCGACGCCCGATCCAAGGCGCGCCGCGAGCGCCTGGGTGCTATCGGCGAGCTCGCGGAGAGCCGCGGCGTTGCCGGCCAGTGCGTCCCTGTTGCCCCTGCCGCTATCGGCGATGACGGAGAGTCGCCCATCGAGCCCCTCCATGCTCGCGGCGATGCGGCCGACCGCGTCCGCCGGCGAGGAGAGCGGTGTCGCCCCGAGGATGCTGACCGAGCGGAGCTGTGCCTCGAGGGCGGACAGGTCCGAGCGGACCTCGGTGGCCGTCACGGCCGCGGCCGAGATCGCCTGCGCCGACTGATCGACGGTCGCGCTGAACGACGTCGCTGTCGTGGAAGCGCCGTGGAGCACAAGTGCGGCGACTGCGGTCGTGGACGCCAGCCGGGCGATGGTCGCCTCGGTATCGCTTCGGAGGTGACCGACGCGGTCGTTCGCCCAGACCAGCGCACCGAAGCCGATCGCGGTGACGATGAGCCCGATGATTCCGTAGGCGATGAGCCCTCGGCTCAACCGGTGCAAGCCTGACGCGACCGAGTCGACCATGACGGCACGATAGCAGGGCCCAACCCGTGTCCGGGGGGCTCGCCAGGGCCGCGCCAGCCCACGCCCGGATGGCGCCAACCCCGAATGGCACGCGGCCTCGGTGGCAACGTCGTGGGGGCCCGCTCGAACCGCGGGACTCGCCCAGGTGCCTGCCGGGCACCCTCCCGCCGTTGTCGCTACGATCCGTCGACGCATCTGCAACGCGACCGGGGGAACCTCTTGAATCGTTCAGCTCGTGCATTCGTGCTCGCCGTGAGCCTGCTGACCGGAGCCTGTGGCGGCGGTGCCACTGCCGCGCCGCAGGCCGCCAGCCCATCGCTGTCTGCCAGCCCGCCTGCGGCCGCGTCGACTGGGCCTGCCCCGGCCAGCCCGGCGACCGGCTCCCCCGGGACGCCGGCGGCCAGCGCGGCGAATGGGGCTGCCCTGTGCACCTTCCTCTCGTCGGAGCTCCCCGCCCTCCAGAAGGCCGGCTCGACCGGTGGGGCCGTCGCACAGCTGGCGATCGACTACGCGGACTGGATCTCCGCAGATGCGTCTCGCGTCCTTCCGGACGCGGCCGCGATGGACACCCTGACCGAGGCTGCCTGCCCCGAGATCCGGGCGACCGTCCTCAAGCTCCTCGGCGGGGACAGCTTCGCGAACTCGCTCTGACCGCACGACCCCGATCGGCGGAAAGGGCCAGCGGCGAGGCGAGGGTCACTCCTCCCGGCCGCGCGGCCAGGTTCCCATGACCTGGCGAAGGATCGCGAACTCGCCGACGTGGTAGGCGTTGTGGTCGGCGAGCGTGCGCACCTCGCGAAGGATCGTGTGCCCGGGAGTGTTCGGGATCGTTGCCAGCAGGTCGGTGGACGGATCGGCAACGAGCGCATGGAGCGCCGCGCCGTCGGACCTGAAGCCCTCGACCGTCTGCGCGAACTGCTCCGGCGTCGCGGTGGCATCGCGCGCCGGCCAGTACTCCTCCGGCCAGCTTGGCGCGAGGTAGGCGCGGTCGCGGATGTAGTCGAGGATGTCGCGCTGGGCGATCCTGACGTGCTCCAGCAGGTGCCAGGGCGTGTACGCGACGTTGGGCGGAAACCGGTTGATCGCGTCGTCCGGGAAGTCCGCGACGGCGGCGTCGAGCGGCATGTGGGCACCATGCCCGTCGATGAGCGCGAGGAGCTGCTCCCGCAGGATGTCGTTGTCGGCCATCTCGTCCCTCGGTTTCCGGACTCGTCGGCGTCAGGCCTAACGCTGCGGCGGTCGGGACGAGTCCTCGGCGCCAACCGCGCACCGTTCGCGGGCAGATGAAAAAGGGGCCGAGGCGTCATCCTCACGCCCCCGACCCCCGGCGAGGCGGCGCTGTTGGACGATACCGGGAAATCGGCCACAAGAGTTGCTTCGTGGTTTGTGCGAGTCATCGGCCGTGATGCGTGGCTCCGGCATTCTGCGCCGGGGCGCCAGTCCGGGGCCTGAGTTCGTATTGCTGATCTCCTTCAATGACACGTGGCGAGGGGTCCTGCCGCGAGCGCCGCGACACTGTCGTGGGTCTGTAGCGGCGAGATGAGGGGATCCAGCGGCTACGTGTGCGAACGACCATGCCGGCTCCCCGCTCGATGGCCGATGCGCCGCAGCCGGCCTACGAGAGCCATCCCTCGATTTCCACGGCCCTGCGGCAACGGCTCGAGTGCGCCGTCGCCTACGGCCGATGTCTGCCCGCCAACCTCTGAGGCCCGGTCGATCTCCGTCGATCGGCAGGTGTCGCGCCCCCGGGGCGGGCTGACCCGACGGGCTCGAGCCGGTGATGCCAGACATGCCACGGGGTGGCGGGAGACGAGTGGCCATTGCGCTCCATGGCCGCGAGCATCGGCGCGTTCACGACGTCGACGTCGGACAACATCCGATTGAAGCCACGCCGTCGAGCCGCCGCGTTGGCCGCCTGGAGGAGCTCGTCGACATGGCCGCGGCCACGGACCTCGGGGACAACGCCGATGTGGACGATCGTCGCTTGGCCGGGCTCGTCGAAGGCGCCGACGAGGACGTAGCCAACCTCAGCGCCGTCGCCATCGAGCGCAAGAAGCCACGCCGAGGCGTCGAGAGGATCGAGGTAGCCGAGCATCTCGCGGGCCCAAGCACGCGGACCGACGAGCTCGCGGTAGTAGTGGTCCTGGCGGTCCAGGGTGCCGATCACCGCCCGCGACATGACGCGGGCGAACGAGTCCTGGCCAACGTCCTCGATCGACTGGAAATGCAGGCGCGGCTCGCGCTCAGGCGGCGGGTCGGCCTCACTGCTCCGCCAAAGAAACCCCTCCTTCTCCTGGAACAAAGGCATGCCGGCCGCCTCGAAGACCGAGCGCCTGATCTCGGCCGCCGGCATGTACTCGGGGTTCGCGTAGGCGTCGACGGCCAAGACGCCCTCCGGCAGCACCCCGAGCGTCTCGACGATCAGCCGCCGACCGATGTCGACAACGTCGTCGGCGTCCCATGGCAGCCACAGGCCGAGGATCAGTGTTTCGAGGGCGGTCGGCAAGACCGTGGCGGCAGGCGAGCTGATGTGGACGAGACGGCCGACCGGGCGAGCGTCACGTTCGACGACGAATGTCATGGCGGGGCCGCTCTTGCCATCCTCCCAGGCAGCCCGAACCCGGCGGCCGAGGCGTTCGTCGGCGGGCAGGGTGCCGGACAGGGTCAGCCAGGCGTCGAGCTCCTTGGGCTGGATCGAGCGGATCGCGATCATCGAGCCTTCGTGCGGTGACGGCGCGCGCTTGACGATCCGCAGCGACGTGTGGGCCTGGAAGTCGCCAAGCGATGCCTCGTACGTACCGTTCCCCGGGCCGCTGCTCGGCATGGACCGGGAGCGTCGCCAGGATAGACGTCACGGCCATCAACCCAAAGGCGATCGGGACGCCGGTCGCCGCGCCGGTGCCATGGATGATGACCCCGTCTAGCGTGGTTCACAACGAGCCGGCCCCGAACGCCAGCGTGAAGTACGCGGGGAACGACGCGTCCCCGATGGACGGCGGCGCGATGTCGGCCAGGACCGCCTGGAGCTGCGGGCTGTCGGCGAAGCTGACCAGGACCGCATCGTGAGCGTAACCGCCACGGAGGACGCTGCGAGCAAGGGCTTGATCCTCGCTCTGCCCACGCGCCTTGAGGTGGCGCTGGTGGGCGATACTGGGTTCGAACCAGTGACCTCACGGATGTGAACCGTGCGCTCTGACCGGCTGAGCTAATCGCCCGTGGCGCGGATTATACGGCCAGCCCCGGCCAGCGCGATCGGACCACCGGCGCTTCGATCCCAACGACCGCCACGACCTTCCGGCGAGCGGTCGCGCCGGTCACGATCCGGATGCCGCCGCGGGCGACCTCAAGCTCCCGCGCGAGCAGCCGGCAGAGCGCCTCGTTCGCTGCCGAGTCGACGGGGGGCGCGGCCACCCGGACCCGCAGGGCGCCGTCCTCCCCCACCCCGTCCACTCGGTCGACGCCGCCGCGCGGGGTGAGCCGCACCCCGAAGCGGACCTCGGACTCGCCCGTCCCGCTCAGCGGCCGACGACCCCGAGGAGCGCGCTCAGGACGAGCATCAGGATCAGCGGCGACAGGTCGAGCGCGCCCGTGGACGGCAGCAGTCGCCGGATCGGCGCGAGGAACGGCTCGGTCAGCGTGACCACCTGGCGCGCGATGGGATTGCGCCCCTGCGGATCGACCCACGAGACGACGACGCGGGCCAGCACCAGCGCCCACAGCACCAGCACGAGCAGCTGGACGAAGTTGCGCAGGAAGAACCCCATCCACGGAGTCTACGCGCGGTCCGGGGGCCCCGGGAGTCTCGCCGCGTATCGCGGGCCGTGCCCCACGGGCGCGGCGCTGCGCCCGCTGACCTTCAGGCTCGCTCCCCGAAGAGGGCCCGTCCGACACGGACGATCGTGGCGCCCTCTTCGACGGCGACCGCGTAGTCGTCGCTCATCCCCATCGAGAGCTCCGGGCCGAGGATCGGGTTGGCTGCCCGAATCGCGGCGGCGAGCGTGCGCAGGGCGCGGAACGTCGGGCGGGCATCCTCGGCCGTCGGGGCGAGCCGACCGACCGTCATGAGGCCGCGCAGCTCGAGGTTCGAAAGTCGCCCGAGCGCGGGCAGCGCGTCCGCCAGGGCCGCCGGCTCGAAGCCGGCCTTCGCCGGGTCGGCGTCGACGTTCACCTGCACGAGGACCGGCAGCGGCCCGCCCAGCCGGAGCTCGCCGGCAAGCCGGTCGAGCCGCACCGCCAGGGCGAGCGCATCAACGCTCTCGATCATGTCGAAGAGCGCGACCGCCCGGCGTGCCTTGTTGGCCTGGAGCGGGCCGATTAGGTGCCACCGCGCCCCCGGAACCGCCGGGATCTTTCCCTCCGCCTCCTGGATGCGGTTCTCGCCGAGCGTGACCAGGCCCGCGGCCACGGCCGCGCGCAGCCGCGAGGCGCCGACGGTCTTGCTGACCGCCACGAGCGTCACGCCGGACGGGTCACGCCCGGAGCGCGCGCAGGCGGCGACGATCGCGGCGAGAACGCGGGCCCGCGCCGCGACGAGGTCCGCGACCGTCGCCGGGTCGGGTGGGCTGCCGGCCTCCGCGCTGCCCGCGGTGCCGGCGAGGTCGGCGGCGCCCGACGGATCGGGCACCGGGCCGTGCTACTTCGAACGCCGAAGGAAGCTCGGAATCTCCAGGTCGTCCGCGTCGTACGTCCGGCGCACGTTGGAGGCCGGCGCGGTCTCCGCCACGGTCCGCTCCACGCGCACCGAGGCGGCCTCGCCGCGGTCCATGCCCGGGCGCTCGACCGGCCGCGGCTCGGCTTCCACCGCGCTCCGCTGGCGCTCGAGCTCGCCCAGGTAGTCGCGCTCGGGGCGGACGGCTCTCGACACCTCGTAGGGTCGCTCGGCGGCCTCGCGGCGCACGGGCTCGCGCCGGCGCGAGCCGTCGAAGCCCGTCGCGATCACGGTGATCACGACGTCCTCGCCCAGGCGCTCGTCGAAGCTCGCGCCGAAGATGATGTTCGCCTCCGGGTCCGCCGCGGCGCGGATCTCCTCGGCCGCCTCCGTCACCTCGAAGAGGGTGAGGTTCGACGAGCCGGAGATGTTGAACAGGATTCCCTGCGCGCCGGTGATGTTGACCTCGAGGAGGGGGCTCGCGATCGCCTGCTTGGCGGCCTCGACCGCGCGGCTCTCGCCGGATGCGCGACCGATTCCCATCAGGGCGGAGCCCGCGTCGTGCATGATCGCCTTCACGTCCGCGAAGTCGAGGTTGATCAGGCCCGGCACCGTGATGATGTCGCTGATCCCCTGGACGCCCTGGCGGAGCACGTCGTCGACGACGCGGAACGCGTCGAGGATCGAGGTGTTCTTCGCGACGACGTCGCGCAGGCGGTCGTTCGGGATCGTGATGAGCGTGTCGACCTTCGCCTTGAGCTGCTCGGCGGCCTTCTCGGCGATGAGCTTGCGCTTGTTGCCCTCGAACGAGAACGGCTTGGTCACGACGCCGATCGTCAGTGCGCCGAGGTCCTTGGCGATCTCGGCGATGACCGGCGCGCCGCCTGACCCGGTGCCACCGCCCAGGCCCGCGGTGATGAAGACCATATCGGAATCGCGGAGGGCCTCCGTGATCTTCTCGACGTCCTCCTCGGCCGCCCGCTGCCCGATGGCGGCGTCGCCGCCGGCACCGAGCCCGCGGGTGATCTTGTCGCCGATGCGGATCTTGTGCGGGGCATCGGACTGGAGCAGGGCCTGGGCATCGGTGTTGATGCCGATGAACTCGACGCCCATCATCTCGGCCCGGATCATCCGGTTGACGGCATTGCTGCCCCCGCCGCCGACTCCGACGACACGGATCAGGGCGAAGTTCTCGGAATCCGACCGCAGCGGCATCGCTGTCCCTCCGGGGTGGTGAGCGGCTCTTCGGCCGTCCGTGGTCAAGACGTCTCAGGTGCACGCAAGGTGTCCGGTCCTGCGAGCGGGCACGGCGCGCAGGAACGTGGACTGCCCGGGGAGTATAGCGCCCGATTCTCGATTGGGAACCCCGCGCGTCGCCTCCGCCGGTGCTCGATGACACCGATGGTCCCGGTCCGACCCGCCGAACGGGTCATCCGCGAACGGGAACGACTGGCCGGCGGGCATGCCCCGCCGGCGCCGACTCCTACGGGAAGACGCTCCGCAGGGCCGCCCGGATTCGCCCCACGAGACCGCCCGCGGGCGCCGACTCGTAGGTCGTGAGGTCCGCGGCCCCGAGATGGCGAGCTCCCCACAGGAGCAGCCCGATGGCCGTGCTGTACTGCGGCTCGAGGATCCCGTCCACCAGCCCGCCAACCTCCGTCGCGGCGGCGACCCGAACGGGCATCTCGAGGATCTCGCGGCCGAGGACGGCCGCCCCGCCGAGCTGCGCGCCGCCGCCGGTGAGGACGAGCCCGGCCGGCAGGAGCCCCGGAGCTGCGGCCAGGATCTCGGTGCGGAGCATCTCGTAGGTCTCGCGCATCCGCGCCTCGATGATGCGGCAGACCTCCATCCGCTCGACGGTCCGTCCCGCCTCGTCGCCGAGGACGGTCACGCTGATGACCTCGTCGGGGTCCAGGCCCGAGACGTCGCAGGTCCCGTGGTCGATCTTGAGCGACTCCGCCACCTGGAGGCTGGTCTTGAGGCCGATCGCGATGTCGTTCGTGACGTTCGCGCCGCCGACCGGGAGGACGGCCGTGTGGAACGGCGAGCCGTCGGCGAACAGGGTGAGCTCGGTGGTCCCCGCGCCGATGTCGGCGACGGCAACCCCGAGGTCCCGCTCCGTCGGGGACAGGACCGCCTCGGCCGACGCGAGCCCGCCCGCGACCAGCTCGTCGATCTTGACGCCGGCGGCGGTGACGCACTTGGTCAGGTTCTGGACGGCCGTCGCGGAGGCGGTGACGATGTGGGTCTCGACCTCGAGGCGAACCGCGCTCATCCCGAGCGGGTTCATCACGCCTTCCTGGCCGTCGACCGTGTAGCCGCGCGGCACGACGTGGAGGACCTCGCGGGTGGACGGGATCGAGACGGCCCGGGCGACCTCGATGGAGCGGTTGACGTCCTCCTGGGTCACCTCGCGGCGCGCGCCCGCAACGGCCACCTGGCCGGGCGAGTTGAGGCCGTCGACGTGCTGGCCGCCGACGCTCACGAAGGCGCGGTCGATCTTCCAGCCGGAATGCCGCTCCGCCTTCTCCACCGCGGCCGTGATCGAATGGACGGTCTGGTCGATGTTGACGACGACGCCCTTGCGGAGCCCCGACGCCGGCACCGTGCCCTTCCCGATGATCGTGACACCGCCGTCGCGCCCGACCTCGCCGATCAGGGCCACGACCTTGGTCGTCCCGACGTCGATCCCGACGAGGACCGCCTCGCGTTCCACTCGTTCCGTCCCTCTCCCTGTGGTGTGGGCCGGCCTACAGGAAATGCCGGCGGATGAGCGCGACGTTCTGGAAGATCCGCAGCCCGAAGGTGATGAGCGCGACCAGGTAGAGGTCGAGCCCGAGGCGATCCCCCACGAACGTGAGGAGGACCGCGACGACCGCGTTCACCACGAACCCGCTGACGAAGATCCGGTTGTTGTACGTCCCTTCCAGCTCGGCCCGCACGGCCCCCAGGACGGAGTCGAGCGCCGCGAGGATCGCGACGGCCGAATACCGAGCCAGCTCGAACCCGACGTTGACGTTCAGCACGAGCCCGAGAAGGACACCGACGAGCAGACCCGCCAGCGGCAGGAGCAAAGGCCGGTTCTCCCTCCACGTACGTCGTTTGCGCAAGGCTACCCGACCGGGAGGCAGGGCGCCAAACCATCCCGTCACACCCGGTCACTTCGTCGTGTACGTCCCGTGCGTCCCGTCGGCGAGGACGATGCGGAGAAGCTGCGCCTCGCGGCCGGCAAGCAGGCTGCGCAGCAAGCGCGCCTGTTCCGGGACCAGGTCCGCCGGGCGGAGCGTCGCCGAGTAGAAGCCGAAGACCGCCGTCCAGGGTCGATCGACGGCCGGATGCAGCGTCCATCCATCCTCGTCGTCGAGGCGTACGCCGAGCGCGCCCGACCCCGACCCGATGTCGGTGGGACGAAGCGAAAGCAGGCGGGTCGCGACGTCGAGCTCGATGGGGCCCAGGCGCCCGCCGACCGCGAGGAGCGGCTGCACCTCGCTCACGACGGCGCCGCCCTCGGCAGCCGGGGCACGCCGGTCGTCGACCGTCGGGAGCCCGGACGCGAGCGCGCGGGCCGCCGGCGACGCGTCCGCGGACCCCGCGTCGGCAATCACCAGACCGTCCCGGTCGACCAGCAGCAGCGAGGCGCCCGCGTGCCAGGCGAGGATCGGCGTGCGCTCGACGATGCGGACCTGCAGCGTCCCGGGCAGGGTCACCGAGACGTCTGCACCGGCGATCGACGGGATCGCCTCCAGGCTCGAGCGCAGCCCGTCCGTCGCGAGCATGAACGCGTTCGGCGCCGGGCTGCCGAGCGCGAGCACGGCGTTCACGTCGGAGGCGGTCGTCACGACCATCCCCGACACGTCGGTCGTCCGGATGGCAAACGCCGGCGACGCGGCCACGCCCCAGGTGGCCGCCCCGGCGACGACCATCACGAGAGCGGCAAGCGCCCGGCGCGGCGACAGGCGCGATGATGCGCGCCGCTGGCTCGGCCGCCGGCGGGCGCCGCCCGACGGGCGGACAGGGAGACGGGTCACCGCGGCAGGTCCGCCGGGGAGAGCCGTCGGGCTGGCGCCGCGGCACGCCGCTCGATCGCAAGCCCGACGATCCGGCTGCAGAGCTCCGCGAACGGGAGCCCGCCGGCCGCGGCCATCATCGGGAAGAGGCTGATCGGGGTGAACCCCGGGATCGTGTTGATCTCGTTCAGGTAGAGCGCGCCGGTGCCCCGCTCCAGGAGGAAGTCGACCCGGGCGAAGCCGGCGCCGCCGATGAGCGCGTACGCCGCGCTGCCGACCCGGCGCACGTCGGCCGCCAGGGCGGTCGAGACGTCCGCCGCCGCGAGCGTCCGCGACCCGCTCGCCAGGTATTTCGCCGCATAGTCATAGAACTCCCGGTCCGGGATCACCTCGCCGGGCCCGAACACGCGCAGAGTCGCGGGGTCGTTGCCCAGGATCCCCATCTCTAGCTCGCGCGGCCGGTCGAGGCCCGGCTCCACGATCGCCCTGGCGTCGTAGCGGAGCGCGAGCTCCACGATCCCGTCACGTTCGTCCGGGCCGTGGGCGATCGCCATCCCGACGGAAGAGCCGAGCGAGGCCGGCTTGGCGATCAGACGCCCGTCCGGGGCACCGGTCGCGAGCGCAGCCAGGTCGGCGCGGACGCCCGCCGGATCGGCCGCCCATCGGGCGGCGGTCACCTCGACCCACGGCAGGATCGGGAGCCCGGCGTCGCGCGCG
>JADGQH010000196.1 GCA_017881985.1 Chloroflexota bacterium
CCGGCCGCCTCAGCGGCACGCAGATGGCCGGGGCGCCGGCCGCGCCGGCCGCGCCGGCCACACCCGCCGCGGCGGCGACGCCGGGCTCCGAGAACGCCCGCGGCACTGCGATGCCCGATCCCGTCGCGATCCCGGCGCGCGGGACCAGCCTGGTCATTCCCGCGGCCCGCGCGCCCGACGCGCCGGCCTCGACCGGCCTCCGCCGCGACGTCTACGGGTTCCTGCCCTACTGGGAGGTCTCCGATCCGTCCACGCGGCTCAACTTCAGCGTGCTCTCCCACGTTGCCTACTTCTCGCTGGGCGTCGACGGCGCGGGGAACCTCCTGAAGCGCAACAGCGATGGATCGCTCTCGACCGGCTGGGCCGGCTGGACGAGCGCGAGCATGACCGATGTCATCAACGCGGCCCACGCCGCGAGGACTCGCGTCACGCTGACGATCTCGGTCTTCGCCTGGACGGACAACCAGGCGTCGATCCAGAAGGCGCTGCTGGGCAGTGCCACCGCGCGGGCGAACCTGGCCCGGCAGGCCGTCGCGGCGGTTCGCGATCGCGGGGCCGACGGGATCAACCTCGACTTCGAGCCACTCGTGCAGGGATACGAGGACGAGTTCGTAGCCCTCGTCCGGGCGATCCGGGCCAGCTTCGACGCAATCGGCCCCGGCTACCACATCTCGTTCGACACGCTCGGGCAGCCGGCCAACTACCCCCTCGAGCAGGCGCTCGGGCCGGCCGCCGCGGATGCCGTCTTCGTCATGGGCTATGACTACCGGACGGCCGGTTCCGCCAACGCCGGTTCGGTCGACCCGCTCAGCGGTCCGGCCTACGACCTCACCGAGACCGTGCAGGCGTACCTGGCCCGCGTCCCCGCGAACCGGATCATCCTGGGCATCCCGTACTACGGCAGGGCCTGGTCGACGGTCTCCGACGCGAGGAACGCACGAACGCAGAGCGGCGCGACAGCCGGCTACTCCACGGCGGTCACCTATGACAGCGCGGTGGCGGTCGCCGCGCAGTACGGGCGTCGGTACGACGACCGAGAGGTCTCGGCCTGGGTGGCCTACCGGAAGCAGAGCTGCACCTCGGCCGGTTGCACCACGACCTGGCGCCAGCTCTACTACGACGATGCGCAGACGCTGCGCGCGCGCTACGACATGGTCAACCTGTCGGGAATCCGCGGTGTAGGAATCTGGGCGCTCGGGTACGACGGCACGCGTCCCGAGCTCTACAAGGCCCTTGCCGACAAGTTCCTGACCGACACGACGCCGCCGCTGGCGGGGATCGTCATGCTCCCCGCCGTGCAGGGCGACGAGGGGTTCGGCGTGAGCTGGACGGGGATCGACGACTGGCACGGCGTTGCGTCGTACGACCTCCAGGTCTCCACCGACGGCGGCCCGTGGCTCCCCTGGATCTCGGGCACGCAGGCCACGACCGACGTCTGGCTGGGTGCCGACGGGCACGCCTACTCGTTCCGGGTGCGCGCACGCGACGGCGTGGGGAACCTCTCCGGGTGGAACGTCACGAGCGTCTACGTGGCGGCCCCGGCGCTCGCGGCCGGCGGTTTCGGCCGGGTCACCGCGTCCCAGCTCAACGTCCGCTCCGCGCCCGGGACCACCGCGACGAGGCTCGGCTCCGCGGCGGTCGGCGACGTCTTCGCCATCACCGGCGGCCCGTCGAGCGCCGACGGGTATACCTGGTACCAGGTGAACGGCCCGATCACCGCGTGGCAGCCGGCTGGGTATGTCCGCACGAACGCCTGGATCGCGGCAGGCGGCAGCGGCTCCTCGAACATGGTGGCAATCCCGGCGCCGAACAGCACGACGGTTGCGGCGACCCTCGCCGGCGTGCGCTTCGGGTCGGCGCCGATCCCCGCGGCGAGCACCGGGACGGGGCCCGCGGCGGTCGCGGCCCGGTCGTTCTCCCCGAACGGCGATGGCTCGAAGGACCGTCTCGCGATGGCCTGGACGAACGGGCGCACGCTCGACAGCCTGTCGCTCCGGGTCTTCGGCCCGGATGGGAGCCCCGTCGGCACGGTGCCCCTGTCCGCCAATCTGGCGGGAGGCGTTCAGGCGATGACCTGGGACGGGACGCTGGCCGGCGCGCGCGTGCCCGATGGGAGCTACGTGCTCCAGCTCGTTGGGACCGCCGCGGGTGCCCCCGTGACATGGCCCGCGACGAGCCCGGTCACCCCGGGCTTGCGAGCGGCTGTCGGGATCACCGTTGACACGGCGCCGCCGACGCTGAGCCGGCCGGCGCTCAACGGGACGCGCCTCTCGCCGAACGGCGACGGCCGAAATGAGACGGTCACCGCAAGCGGGACCGGCTCCGCCGATGCCGTCGGCTGGTCGCTGGTCGTCGTGCCCGCCGTCGGCGGCCCGGCGGTCCGGACGCTGGTCGGTGCCGGGGCGACCGTCACCGCGACCTGGAACGGCCGCGCGGACGATGGGTCGGTCGCGGCGGACGGTTCGTACAGCCTGACGCTCGGGGTTCTCGACGCGGCTGGCAATGCCGCGACCCAGACCTGGACGGTCGTCGTCGATTCGACGGCGCCCGTGCTGGGCCTGACGGCGACGCCTGAAGCGTTCAGCCCGGATGGAGACGGGACGGCAGACAGCGCCCGGCTCGCCTGGACGGCCAGCGAGACCGGCACCGGCTGGCTTCGAATCCTTCGCGGCAGGACGATCATTCGGACGTGGGCGCTCAGCGGGACCTCTGGGGCGGCCACGTGGACCGGCCGCGACGCGGCGGGTCGCGCCATTCCCGACGGGCGGTACCTCCTCTCCCTCGACGTGATGGACGGGTGGGGGAACCGGGCCACCAGCAGCGTCCCGCTCGTCGTGGACCGGACGGTCGGGTTTTTGCGGACCGCACCGGGCCTGTTCTTCCCGCAGGACGGTGATTCCCTGGCCGCCACGAGCACGCTCTCGTTCCGCCTCGCGCGCACAGCGACGGTGACGCTCGCGATCCTCGACGCATCGGGCGCGACCGTCCGGCGCGCCATGACCGGGTCCACCCGCGCTGCCGGGACGTGGACCTGGCGCTGGGACGGCCAGGTCACGGGCGGCGAGATGGCGCCTCCCGGAACCTACGTCGCCGTGCTCACCGTGGTCGGCCCGTACGGCACCACCGTGCTGCGCCGGTCCATCGTGGCCGACGCGTTCGCCGGGGCGCTCTCGGCCACGACGCTCGGCGCGGGCCAGAAGCTCACGGTCCGATTCCGCTCCGCGGAGCCGCTCGCGGCCCTGCCGACGGCGACGCTCCGGCAGGCCGGCATCGCTTCCGCGGCGATGGCGGTCGTGAAGCTGGCGGACGGCTCGTTCAGCGCGAGCGCCACCGTCGCCGCCGGCGCGTCGGGTCCGGCGACGATCGTCCTGGCGGCGCGCGACGCCCTGCGTCACGTCAACAGCTCGACGCTGAGCGTGACCGTCCAGTAGCCGTGCCTCGGCGGCCGTGCCACGCGCGCGGAATCTTCGGCGTCGGGGCATGTCCGGCGGCGGGGCATGTCCGGCGGCGGGGCCGGCTCGCCTACACTGCGCCCATGACGGAAGCGGAGTCCCTCACCGTGCCGGCGGCGATGCCGAGATCGGGACCCACGATGTCCGGATCGGCATCCACGGTGTCCGAATCGGCGCCCGTGGTGTCCGGATCGGCGACGGCGGAGGCCCGGCCCGGGCCGTGGATCATCCTGCCCACGTACGACGAGGCGGAGAACCTCGACTCGATCGCCGCGGCGATCCTCGGCGCGCTGCCGGGCGCGACGCTCATCGTCGTCGACGACGGGTCGCCGGACGGAACGGGCGAGATGGCGGACCGGCTCGCCGAGGCCGACGCCCGAGTTCGGGTCCTCCACCGGACCGCGAAGGCCGGCCTGGGCCGGGCCTACCTTGCCGGGTTCCGCGTCGCGCTCGAGGGCGGCGCGACAGCGGTGCTCCAGATGGACGCCGACTGGTCCCACGACCCGGCCGCGCTGCCGGGACTCCTTGCGCCGATCGTCGAGGGCTCGGCGGATCTCGTCATCGGCTCGCGGTACACGACCGGCGGCGGCGTCGTCGACTGGGGAATCGCACGCCGCGTGATCAGCCGGGGCGGCAGCCTGTTCGCCCGTCTCGTGCTCGGCCTCCCGGCCCGCGACCTGACCGGGGGCTTCAAGGCCTGGCGGGCGGGAGCCCTGGCGGCCATCGACTTCGACGGCGTCCATGCGGGCGGCTATGTCTTCCAGATCGAGATGACCTACCGCGCGAACCGCCTGGGCGCCCGAATCCGCGAGGTCCCGATCACGTTCCGGGACCGCCGCGTCGGCCAGTCCAAGATGAGCCGACGCATCGTCGTCGAGGCGCTGGTGGTGGTCTGCCAGCTCCGCTTCGACGAGATCAGGGGCCGGGGGCCCCGGCGCGCGTCATGAGGCTGGGCGAGGGCCCTGCCCCGGCGGACCCGGCAGGCACCCGCGTCCTGATCGACGTCAGGCCGCTCCAGGATCCCGACCGCGCACCGGTCACCGCGGCGTACCTTCGCCGGCTGCTGGCTGCGTACGCCGCGACGCCGCTGCCCGGCGAGTCGTTCGTGGCGCTGCTGGACCTCGGGGCCGCGGATCCGACCGCCGAGTTCCCCGGCCTCGCGGTCGCCGGCCGGCGCCGGCTCCCGCCGACGCGGATCTTCCGTTCGGGAGCGCTGACGCTCGACCCGTTCTTCGTCCGCGGGGCCGGCCTCGGAGCGGGTCGCGGCGCCACGTCGTCGGGTGCCGCCGGGACCGTCGCCCATGCCGTCGCGGGTGCGCTCCCGATCGGCCCCGGCCTGCCGGTCGTCGCGACGCTGCTCGACCTCGCGTCGTGGGAGCTGCCGGAGCAGTACCAGCGGACCCCGGCCGCCCGGTTCGGGCAGCGGCTCCGGGCACAGCTCCTGCGCGATGCGGCCTGCGTGGTGGTGGGCAGCGACGCGGTGGCTGGTGCGGCCATCCGACTCCTCCGGTTGCGCCCGGCCCGCGTGCGCATCGTGCCGCTCGCGGGCGACGACGCGCTCGGCCCGCTGGAAGCCGCCGGCACGCCGGAGGGCGACGCGACCCGGGCGCGACTCGCCGCCGAGCGCGAGCGATTCGGCCTGCCGGAGCGGTACTTCGTTTACCCGGGCCGCTACGACGCGCGGCAGGACGTCGGCACGTTGCTCGCAGCGCTCGGGCGCCTGGCGTCGGCCGGCCGGCCGGCCCGCCTCGCAAAGGCGGTCGCATGGCCGCCACGCGTGCTCGTGCTCGGTGCCTCGCCCGATGACCGCGCATCGCTCGCCCGCCAGGCGTACGAGGCGGGAGTCGGCGACGTGCTCGCCTTCGCGCCGGGCCTCGCCCCGGAACGGGCAGCGCTGCTGCGCTCCGGCGCGCGCGCATCGCTCCACCCGGTGCTCGCCGACGCGACCGCACTGCCGGTCCTCGACGCGCTCGCGACCGGGACGCCGATCGTCGGGAGCGCGGTCGGGGCGGTGCCGGAGGCGGTCGGGTCGGCCGGTCTCCTCGTGCCCCCGCGCGACCCGGACCGGCTTGCCTCGGCGCTGCGCGCGGCGTGGACCGAGGAGCGGGTCCATCGCGCGATCGCCGGCGCCGCAGCCGAGCGCGCGGCCCCGGGACGTCGCACGTGGGCGGACGTGGCGCGGGGAACGCGGGAGGCATACGCGGCCGCGGCGGTGCGTCGCTCCCAGGCCTAGGTGCGCGCGCGTCCGGTCCCGGGCGGGGTCTCGACGACGCGAGTGCCCGCGACGATCCGGACGGGCGTGCCGGGCGGCACGACCTGGATGAACGTCTGGCCGACGGTGAGGGCGACCTCCTTCCCGTCGGTCCCGTAGAAGCGGGTGGGGGCGTCGTTCGCTGCCTTGCGCCAGGTGCCGCGGATTGTGACGCCGTTGGTGGCGATCCAGGCGGGCCCCTTGCCGACGACCTGGGCCTCCAAGCGCTGCTTGCTCGGGTTTCCGTCGTTGAGCGGCCCGAAGACCACGGTCATCACGACGACGTTCGCTGGGGCGACCTGGCGCCCGTCGCCGGCGTCGATCTGCGGCTGCCCGCCAACGAATCGGGCGTACGTGTTCGAGGCGCGATCGTAGCGATAGGCCACCTGGCTGGCCGGGTACGTGATCTGCAGGCGGGCGTCAGCGGGACGCTCGGGGAGGGGCGCTCCCGGAGCGAATGTCCAGGCCGGCTCGGCCGCGGGCGCCGTGGCCCCGACGCGCGTGGCGAGAGCGCGGAGATGCTTCCCGTCCGTGTACACGTTGTGCGGCGGGAACCGCTGCGGGATCCGCCACAGGTAGGTCCCGCCCCACTGGAACTCGTCGGCGTTGTAGACGAGCTGGCCGGATCCGGATGCGGCGAGCGTCGCCAGGGCCTGGGGCGAGCCGCCGACGTGGACGTAGAGCGCGTGCCACTCGGCGGCCCAGGTGATGAAGTAGAGGCGCGAGCTGCGG
>JADGQH010000032.1 GCA_017881985.1 Chloroflexota bacterium
GATCTCGGAGGACAAGGAGGTGCTGGAGGTCGCCAACCGCGCCACCCAGCACCTCTACTTCACGAACCCGATCAAGAAGTTCGAGAGTCGCTCGAAGGGACTCTTCTCGACGCACCCGCCGATCGTCGACCGGATCAACCGGCTCCGGGCCCTCAACGGCGAGGCGCCGCTCCCGTCGGCGGCCCAGGCGGAGCTCGCCGGGCTCGACTGACGTCGCCCCGAGGCCGGCCCGCCTTGCCGACGAGGGGCCGCCCGTGGTACCTTCTCGGACGCCGACGGGCGCGGACGTCCGGCGGGGCCTGCGGGCCGAGATAGCTCAGCTGGTAGAGCACGCGACTGAAAATCGCGGTGTCGGCAGTTCAAGTCTGCCTCTCGGCACCACCACCCCGGACGCGGTCATCGAGCGGAAGTGGCTCAGTTGGTAGAGCATCACCTTGCCAAGGTGAGGGTCGCGGGTTCGAGTCCCGTCTTCCGCTCCATTCATCTCTCGAATACTGCGGCCCTTGATCCGCTGGCCCTTCGTCTAGCGGTAGGACAGCGGACTTTGGATCCGTGAACCGAGGTTCGAATCCTCGAGGGCCAGCCAGCATCGCCGGTTCCCCCACCGGTGCTCCAGGGGCGACGTACCCAAGTGGTTAAGGGGGAGGTCTGCAAAACCTCTATGCGTGGGTCCGAATCCCACCGTCGCCTCCACGACTTCTGGCACGGAACGCCCGCCTCCCCGGCGGGCGTTACGATTCGGGACTCGACGCCGAGGTGGCGGAACCGGCAGACGCGGCCGACTTAAAATCGGCTGACCGCAAGGTCGTGGGAGTTCAAATCTCCCCCTCGGTACCACCCATGGAAGCATCCCGCGCGACGATTTCGTTCTGCAGGGAGACACGTCCGGGTCGAAGGGGTACAGTCTGACCTTCTCGTCGTTCGTCGCGCAACGCGCGAGAAACGAGGCGAGCGCCTGCCGAGGCCCCGATGTCGATACGGTCGATTCGCAAGGTTCTCGCGGTGGCGTGGGACACAACCGCTGACCGGTGCACCGTCCGGGCCTCGACCCCGGGATCGATCCCGCAGGGGACGGTTGCCAGGTACAGCGGGCCCGTGTTCGCGAACGTCTCGAGCAGTCGCGTCGTCCTCGTCACCCCGAACGGCGCCACCGCAAGTGGCCACTGCACGCTCAGCCCGACGGGTCTCGGGACGTGCCGGTTCTCGAGGGGAACCGGCTGGCTGGCCGGGTTCCACGCCAGCCTCAAGGTCACGACCTCCCCCGACGGCGTGCTCAACTGGGACGGGACCTACTACTTCGAGCCGGCGGTCTGAGGCGAGATCGGGGCCGTCCTCGTCCCGCGGCGTCCGGGTCGGGCCGCCCACGGCCTCGATCGGCGCGCCCCGCGGCGGATCAGTACCCGGTGAAGTTGCTGAGCGCCCCGATCCAGCCCACCGCGCCCATCCAGAGAAGGGCCCGCGGGTGGCCGCGGAGGCGCCAGGCGAGGAACCCGACCACGGTCGCCCCGACGAGCTTCACCGGCAGGACGAGCCCGCCGAGGTGCGCCATGAGCGGATTCAGCTCGACGCCATGATGGGCGAGCGTGAAGGTGAGCCCGTCCGCGACCTGGCTCATGACAAGAAGCCCGACGAGATACATCGATCCCCCCAAGCACGGCTGACGCGGGCAGCTGGCGAGAATTGTCGGTTCCCAGCGGTCCCAAGTCGCGGGAGTTCCGACGTGTCGGACTCGCCGGACCAGGCACGCCGGGCGAGCATAGCCACGACAACGCCCGTCGCCTCACCACGTTCCCGTGGATGGGCCGACAGGGCGCAACCGGTGACGTACCGGCGAGATGAGGCCTGGGTCAGCGCGCCGTGCCGACGGCCAGCTCGGCGAAGGGAAGCCTCGTCCCGCGGGTGATCGACACCGGTGAGGACGTCCGCGACGAAGGTGCGGACGCGCGGGACCGGACGGATCGCCGATCCCTGGACACGGACGTCGAAAGGTTCGACGCCTCAAACCCCGGACCTGGGCACCCGCGGCCGCGGGCGAGCGAACCGGAGAGCGTCGGCGATGGCGCCAGCGGGACGAGCGTTACGGGAGGGCCGCCAGGATCCCCTCGGTCAGGGATGCGTCGCCGATCGCGAGGATGTAGAAGACGACGTCGCCCTTGACATAGAGGGTGAACCCAAATCCCCCGGCGCCCGCCTGCTGCACCTGCTTGCCGCCGACCGTGGCCGTCTGCAGACCGCTGTCGCCGGATCCCGCCAGCACCGTGGCGAGCTTCGTCCCATCGACACCCTTGACCTGGAAGGCCATGACGAGGGAACCCGCCTTCGACGGATCGGTCGGAGTCGCCATGGCGAGGGAGACGTCGGCCAGGGTCTTCCCGTTGGCCTGCAGGAACGTGCCAAGCTCGCCGGAGTCGACGGGGACCGTGGCCGGCAGCGCGCCGCCCCCGAAGCTGGTCTTCGCGAAGGCAACGCCGCCGACGGTCGACGGGAGCATCGACTCGAGCTCCGTCGCCGTTCCCGGGGCGAGGGAGACGTTGGGGACCGATCCGTTGTCACTCGACGCGGGCTCCTGCGAGGCGGCGGCCTCGGACGCTGCCGCGGACGCCGGAGGCTCCGGGGCCTGTGCCGAGGCCGCGGGCGTCGGCGTGGCGGCGGTGCCGCCGCATGCCGCGGCGAGCAGGGCAACGGCGAGCGAGAAGGCCAGCGCCCGGCGATCGAATGACATGATTTCCTCCCATTTCCGGCGTGCGGCTCAAGCAGGGGCGCACGCGCCATCATGGCATCCGGCGCGAGCCCCGTGTCGGACCTCGCAACGGCGCACCGCCAGTCCGGACCGATCGGGCAGGGTCAGCGGCCCGATCGGGCGCGCCTCCGGGTGCGACACTCAGGGGCGAGCGGACGCGGGAGCGCCTGCCGGGCGCCCGGATCACGCGGAGCAGGGGAGAGCACGACGATGCCGCCGGTGGTCGTGAACGCAGCCATGCTGTCCTGCACGATGGGCCTCGGCCCGCCGATGCCGCTGACCGCCATTCCCAAGGGGTCGCCTGTGACGGCGGGCGGACAGCAGGTCGCGACCATCGCCGATGCGATCCCGATGGCGAATATCCCGACCTTCGGGATGTGCAACTCACCGGCAAACCCGGCGGTCATAGCCGCCACCGCCGCGGCACTCGGCGTGCACACGCCGATGCCCTGCCTGCCGGTACCCATCGGCGTCTGGGCGCCCGGATCCACCGCGGTCGTGCTCGGCGGGGTCCCGGTGCTGACCGCCCCGTCCACGTGCCAGTGCTCGTGGGCGGGGACGATCTCCATCGGGATGCCGGGCCAGACGTCGGTCAACGCGAACGGCTGATCATGGGCCGCCGTCGGCCTCGGCCCACGCGGCGGGTCACCCGCGCCGGCGGAAGGCTCCAAGGCGGCCACGGTGCTCGTCGCGGCTCGTGGCGCCTTCATCCGGCCTGCCGATCGCGATGGCGGCCAGCCGCGCGAGCGCGCGCGCGGGGGGCGAGGTCGGCGCGCTGCGGACGATCGGGATGCCCTCGTTGATGGCCTTGAGGTAGAGCCCCGGGTCGTACGGAATCTCGGCCTCGATCTTCGTCCCGATCGCCGCCTCGATCTGCTTCATCGAGAGCATCTCGCGTGCGAAGAGGTGATTGAGGACGAAGGTTGCCGCCGCCGCTGCCGAGCCCACCTCGGTGAGGTACTCGAGCAGGGAGTGGAGCGCCTTCAGCGCGCCGATCTCCGGCACGATCGGGACCAGGACCGCCTCGGCGCGCTCCAGGACTGCGAGGGATCGCTCGTCGAGCTCCGAGCCCGCGTCGATCACGACCGTGCCGTACGTGGTCCGGGCGGTCGAGAGGGACAGGTTCACGTGCTCGGGTGTGATCGCACGCCCGGATTCCGGCGTGCCCGGCGCAGCGAGGACCTCGAGCCCGGAATCGTGCTTGATCGTGTACGTCCGCAGCAGGTCCGGCTCGCGCAGCGACTGGTCGTCGCGGGCGAGGTCCGCGACCGTCAGCTGGGGCTTCAGGTTGAGATGCGTCGCAACCTGGCCGAACTGGAGATCGAAGTCGACGAGGAGGACGCGGCCGGGCGCCTGGGCGGCGAGGGAAGTTGCGACGCTGACCGCGATCATCGTCGTCCCGACACCCCCCTTCGGGCTGAAGCAGGCGATGATGCTTCGACGGGCAGGGCCCTCGCCGTCCGCGTGGACGAGCGGCGCCAGGTCGCGCGAGCGCTGGAAGCGGACCAGGAGCGCCTCGACGCGGGCCTCGAGCTCGCGCGGGTCGAACGGCTTCACCACGACGTCGTCGGCGCCGGCCTCGAGGTAGCGGACCCGCTCCTCGACGTCGGTCGACTGGCTCACGCAGAGGACGGGGATCGCCGAGAGCGCGGCCGTCCCGCGGATCTCCCGGCAGATGTCGACGCCGGTGCGGGGCCCGAGGCCGACGTCGAGAATGACGAGGGCGAAGTCGGCGGCCCGCCGCACGGCATCGTCCGGGTCGGCAGTGACAGCCACCTGGTAGCCCATCCCGGTCAGCGGACCTTCGACGGCGGCGATGGCGGCCTGGTTCGTCTCGAGGACAAGGATGGTGCTCGACGGCACGTTTGCAGGATCCTTCGTGGGAGATGAGGACGCCCGAAGGATACATGAGGCGCGCGGGGCCCCGTCTCACGCTCGTGGTAGACTCCGCGAGCCCTTTCTGCTCCGCCTGGCGGCCCGGGTTCCGGGGGCCACGAGCGGGGCATACCCCACAGGAAGGAGTCGAACGGCCATGCGCCGCTACGAACTCATGCTCGTGATCCGGCCCGACGCGCCGGACGACCGCGTCCAGGCGCTCCTGGAGAAGGTCACCCGGCAGATCGCCGGGGCCGGCGGCCAGATCGTCAAGGCGGCACCCTGGGGCCGTCGCCGTCTCGCGTACCAGATCGACCGGTACCGCGAGGCGTCGTACCACATCATCCACTTCGATGCCCCTGCGGACTCCATCGCCGACCTCGAGCGGACCCTCCTGATCACCGAAGACGTGATCCGGCACCTCGTGATCCGTGTCGATCGACCGCTCAAGGCCGTCCGCGGCAAGGGCGACGACATGGGGGACCTCGTTCCCGCGCCCGATGTCGACGACGACGAGGAGCCCACCGGCGAGCAGATCGACGAGTCCGAGAGCGAAGCCGCTCCGGCCGCGGTCGACTGACCCAGGTCCCAGGAGGGCGTTCCGGTGTCCCTGAACAAGGTGATGATCATCGGGAATCTCGGGCGGGATCCCGAGATGCGGTACACGCCGGGCGGGCAGGCCGTGACGCAGTTCACGGTCGCCGTCAACCGCAACTACAAGGGCCAGGATGGCGCCTGGCAGGAGGAGACGGAGTGGTTCCGCGTGGTTGCCTGGGCGCAGCTCGCCGAACGTTCCGCCGAGCACCTTCGCAAGGGCATGAAGGTCTACATCGAGGGCCGTCTCCAGACCCGGCAGTGGGAAGACCAGCAGGGCCAGAAGCGGTACACGACCGAGCTCATCGCCAACCAGGTGACCAACCTCGACCGGCGGCCGCGCGAGGAAGGTGCCGATGCGCCGCCGTTCCCGGGCGAGCCCAGGCCAGCCGGCGCGACCGTCTCGCCGATCCGGCGGCCCGACCCGGCCGCGGCCGACGACGCACCCTCCGACATCGACGATCTCCCATTCTGAAAAACGTATCGGGCATGCGCCGTACCGGTGCCGCCCGCGACCACAGGAGCTGACAGCATGCCTCCCGCAGCCCGCAAGAAGCGCGACGACTACTACCGCGACCGACGCCGCCGAAAGGTCTGCGCGTTCTGCGCCGACAAGACGGTGCAGATCGACTACAAGGAGGTCAGCCGCCTCCGCCGGTATCTCTCCGAGCGCGCGAAGATCGAGCCGCGCCGGAAGACGGGCACGTGCGCCGCGCACCAGCGCGAGCTCTCGGTGGCGCTGAAGCGGGCCCGCCTGGTGGCCCTGCTGCCGTACGCGCCCCAGCACCTTCGCCCCTGACCGGGCCGCGATGACGGAGACGCGGACGGTCGCCGGGCGGTGACCGTCCTGCTCCTCCTCGCGGGCGGTGGCTTCGGGGCGGGGGTCTTCGGGTCCCTGCTCGGCCTTGGGGGCGGGATTCTCATCGTCCCACTGCTCACGTTCGGCTTCGGGCTGGACTTCCGCGCGGCGGTCGGGGTGAGCCTCGTCTGCGTGATCGTGACGAGCAGCGCCGCCGCCGGCGTCTACCTGGAGCGCCACCTCGCCAACCTGCGCCTGGGGATGCTCCTGGAGGTGTTCACCGCGTCGGGGGCGCTCATCGGCGGCCTCATCGCCTTCCTCCTCCCGGATCGGGTGCTCGCCGGCCTGTTCGCGCTCCTGCTCGTCTACACGGCCGTCACGATGCTGCGACGACGTGCAACCTCGACGGGCGACGCCAGTCCCTCCATCGAGAACCCGGACGACGCGGCCGGCGCGGCGCCGGCGCCCGGCTCCTTCCGGGCCGCCCTGGCTGGGCCGGGGTACCGCCCGGTCCGGCTCGGGGCGGGGATCGGGGGGAGCGTCTTTGCCGGGCTCGTCTCGGCGCTGCTCGGCGTCGGCGGCGGCATCGTCAAGGTGCCGCTCATGCATCTCGTCATGCGCGTCCCCCTCAAGGTCGCAACCGCCACCAGCAACCTGATGATCGGGGTGACGGCATCGGCGTCCGCGATCGTCTACCTGCTGCGGGACGGGATCAATCCGCTGGTCGCCGGCCCGACGGCGGTCGGGGTCTTCGCGGGCGCGATGGTCGGCTCCCGGGTGGCCCAGCGGATCGACGTTCGCCTCCTGCGTCTCCTCTTCGTGGCGGTCCTTGCCCTGACGGCCGTCCAGATGACCCTGCGGGCCATCGGATGACGGCCCCGGTGACGGCGTCGGGCGCGAGCAGCGCCGGCACCGCCGCGTCGCGCTCCGCCCGCGTGGACCGGTCGATCGCACGCATCCTCCGGGCGGGCACGCTCGTGAGCATCGGGCTCCTCGCGGTCGGCGTGGCCCTGCTCGCGATCGCGGGCGGATCTCCCCTCGAGCGGACCCTGCCTGGCCTCGATCCGGCGCGAATCCCGGCCGACATCCTCGCTCTCCGGCCGGAGGGATTCCTCTGGCTGGGTCTCCTGGCGACGCTGGCAACCCCGCTCCTGCGGGTTGCCGCCGCGGTCGTCGGCTTCCTGGGCGCGGGTGAGCGCCGGATGGCCGGGCTCGGGGTCGCCGTGCTGATCGTCATCGCGCTCGCCGTCGTCGTCGCGCAGCGACCGGCGGCGTAGCCATGGACCTCGTCATCCTCGGCATCGCGCTCGTCGTGATCCTCCTCGGGGCGGAGCTCTTCACCAACGGCATCGAGTGGTTCGGTCGCAAGCTGGACCTCGCGGAGGGCGCCGTGGGGTCCGTCCTCGCGGCCGTCGGGACCGCCCTGCCCGAGACCATGATCCCGTTCGTCGCGATCGTCTTCGGCGGCGGCAGCGCAGCCGCGGAGGTCGGCGTCGGGGCAGTGCTCGGCGCGCCGTTCATGCTCGCCACGCTCGCCATGTTCGTGACGGGGATCGCGATCCTCGTCTTTCGCCGCCGGCGGCGCCAGGGAATCGAGGTCATGGTCGACCAGCGAGTCCTCCTCCACGACCTGCGCTGGTTCGGGATGGGCTACGGGCTGGCGATCGGCGCTGCCTTCCTGCCGCCCGGCTCCGAGCTCGCCAAGGTCGGGGTTGCCATCGTCCTGCTCGCGCTCTACGGCTGGTACGTGCGGGGCCACCTCCGGGCCGAGGCCGGCGAGCACGACGAGGACCTCGCGCCCCTCCGGCTCCGGCACCTCGATCGCGGGCGCGGCCACCACACGGTGCCCCGGCTTCGCGTGGTGGGCGTCCAGGTGCTGCTGTCACTCGGCTGCATTGTCGTGGGCGCCGTCTTCTTCGTGGGTGCCGTGCAGGAGCTCGCGGCCTCGCTCGGTGTCGGCTCGGCGCTCCTGGCGCTCGTCATCGCTCCCATCGCGACCGAGCTTCCGGAGAAGTTCAACAGCGTGATCTGGGTCCGGCAGGGGAAGGACACCCTGGCCCTCGGCAACATCACCGGGGCGATGGTCTTCCAGAGCGCGATCCCGACCTCGGTCGCCCTGCTCTTCGCCCCGGCGGCCTGGACGATCGGGGCCGAGTCGCAGCTCAGCTTCCTGTCGGCGGGGATCGCGATCCTCTCGATCCTGGTCATCTTCGTGCCGCTCCGCCTGCGGGGCCTTCTCACGGGTCGGGGCCTCGCCGTCGGCGGCATCTTCTACGTCGGCTACCTCGTGCTCGTGATCCGGGCGCTCGCCGAGTCCGCCGCCTGACCCCGCCGATGGGCCGTCCCGACGGGCGCCGACGGAACGGACGGTATACTCGGGAGCGTCCGCGAGCCCGCCGGGCCACCGCGGGACCACGCTCCAGGAGCCCGATCGGATGATCACCGAGAAGCCCGCCGCCGTGGCGGCGCCCGCCACGAGGGCCGCCGGCGAGCCTGCCGACCTCGCCACCCTTGTCTGCCTGTTCGAGGGCCGCTACGTCCCGCTCGCCGAGGCGAACGTCAGCATCATGACCCACGCGTTCATGTACGGGACCGCCGTCTTCGAGGGGATCCGGGCCTACTGGAACGCCGACCAGGGGCAGCTCTACGCGCTCAAGGTTCGCGAGCACATGGAGCGGATCCGCAACTCCTGCAAGATCATGCTCATGGACGACGTGCCGTCGGTCGAGCAGCTGGCATCAGAGGTCGTGGAGGTCCTGCGGCGGAACGCGTTCCGCGAGGATGCCTACATCCGGCCGTCGTTCTACAAGAGCACGCAGGCGATCGGGGTCAAGCTCCACGGCCTCGAGCATCGCTACTACATCCTGGCGCTCCCGTTCGGCGACTACGTCGACACCAACGTCGGCGTCAGGATCGGGACGGTCTCCTGGCGGCGGACGTCCGACCCGGCGATTCCCTCGCGGGCGAAGATCGTCGGCTCGTACGTGAACCCGGCCTTCAGCAAGAGCGAGGCGATGCTCAACGGCTTCGACGAGGCGCTGGTCCTCTCCGACGACGGCCACGTCTCCGAGGGCTCCGCGGAGAACATCTTCGTCGTGCGCGACGGCATCCTCGTCACGCCGCCGGTCTCCGACGACATCCTGGAGGGGATCACCCGGGCCGGGATCATGGAGATCTGCTCGGACCTCGGGCTCCGCGTCATGGAACGCTCGATCGACCGGTCCGAGGTCTACGTGGCGGACGAGGCGTTCTTCTGCGGAACCGGCGCCCAGATCAGCCCGATCATCGAGGTCGACCACCGGAAGGTGGGTTCGGGCGGCGTGGGTCCGATCACGGCGCGGGTCAAGGATCGCTACTTCGAGATCGTTCGCGGCAACGTCCCGGCCTACCGGCACTGGGTCACGCCCATCTATCCGGGCTGAGCGGTCGCGCCCCGTCGGGCGCACTGGACGGGCGGGCAACGTTGCGCGCCGACGCCGACGGGCGCGCCCCGGGTCAGGGGATGGCGGGCGCCTCGAGCGTCGGCGTCCCGGTGCCCGTCGTCACGATGACGTCGACCTTGACCGCGGGGTCGGTCACCGGCACGACCGCGACGCCGAAGACGTCCTTGAGCAGGGCGAGCGTCAGCGGCATCTTCGCCCCGGCGCCGTTGTAGACCCGGACGATCGTGTCGGCCGGGACGCTTCCCGCCGGCGGCCGCTGGTTGGGCGCGGATGCTGCCACGCCCCGGAAGTCGAGGTAGCCCGCCACGGCGGCTGCCGTCCCGATCGCGCCCGTCCCGTTGAGGACCCAGACACGGGCGCCTTCCTGGGCGACCGACTGCCGCTGGGCTTCAACGCGCGGGTCGAAGTCGAACGCGCTGCCCACGGCGGCCCGGATGCGCGGGACGTTCGGGCTCAGCGTGTAGATGCCGCCGGGGTACCCCTCGATCCCGTAGTACGGCGGGGAGAAGACGAACGACCGGATGTTTCCGATGTCGATCCGGCTGGCGAGGTCGATCAGCTGCGGGAGCTTGGCGATCGGGAAGTCCGTCTTGACGGCCCGCGAGGTGCTCTGGACGAGATCGGGCAGGCGCTGGATCAGGGTGGCGAAGTCTGCCTGCTGGCGCAGGGACAGGAGGACGCGCTGCTGCCGCGAGGCGCGGTCGAAGTCGCTCGAGCCGTGGCGCGAGCGAGCGTAGATCAGCGCCTGGGTGCCGGTCATGTGCTGGACCCCGGTCTGGATGTAGACCCGGAGCGTGCCCTTGTCGCCGGGGTAGTAGTCGTCGACGACCGGCACCTGGACGTTCACCGTGACGCCACCGAGCGCGTCCACGACGGTCTTGAAGCCGGTGAAGTCGACCTCGACGAAGTAGCTGATCGGGATCCCGTACAGGTACCCGAGCGTGTCCTTGAGCGTTTCGTACCCGCCCCCGGGGAACAGGTCGGGCCGTGCCCGCGCCTGCAGGAAGAGGGAGTTGATCTTGAGGTTGAACGTCGCACCGAAGGTCGAGCGGGCCGGGATCGGCGGCAGCGGGACGCCCACGGTGTCACGCGGGAGGCTGAACATCGCGACCTGGTGGGAGGCGGGGTCGATGCTCGCCACGATCAGGGTGTCCGTGTTCCAGGTCCCCTCGGCGGGCCGCTTGTCCGTCCCGATGAGGAGCACGTTGAGGCGTCCGGTGCCGTTCCACGGGACGAGGGACGGCGCCGCGCTCGCCCCGGCCCCCGCGTCGGTCTGCGACGGCTCCGGGCTGGCCGTGGCGCCGGCGGCTTCGGTCGCGCCCGGTGCCGGCGAAGCGCCGGTCCCCGCGCCGGTGTCGGTCGGATTGAAGATGTTCTGGACCGCGGTGAGGGCCTGGATGTCGTAGTACGCCACGGCTGCGTGGGCGCCGCCCATCACGAGGACCACCGCTAGGAGGCCCGCCAGCGAGACGGGGGCAAGGCTCGCACGGGCAGGCCCGAGACGGCCGGCCCCGCCGTCCGACACGCGGTTCAGGTAGCGGACGACCCGGTGGGCGTCGACCGCGGCGACGATCCGGTACCCATACGCGACAACGTTCCCGACCAGGATCGCGATGAGGACCGGGGGCTGCAGGGCAACGCCGAGGACCTCGATGTTGTAGCTGATCATGGCGCCGGCGAGGAGGGCAAGGAGCAGGAAGGGGGCTGCCGCGAACGCAACCGCCCGGTACCACGCGCGGGCATAGGCGTGGCCGAGCCCGGGGAAAATAAGACTGAGGAAGGCCGCCGTGAACGCGGATCGTGCTCGCGGGCGTACCCGCGGGCGTGCTTCCTGCTGCTGCTGCATCGCGGGTAGGATACGGGAACCTCCGTGGGGCGTGTCCGAGGCCCTGTGGCGGCCCGTTCGGGCCGTCACACGACGCTCGCGCCCCCGGCCCAGAGACCCGCTTCCGAGGCCAGATGTTCGCACCCGTCGCCAGCAAGCCCGACCTCGTTGCCCAGGAGCACGAGATCCTCGCCCTCTGGCGCGAGCGCCGGACGTTCGCCCGTCTGCGCGCCCAGAACGCCGGCGGGCCGCGCTGGAGCTTCCTCGACGGGCCGATCACGGCCAACAACCCGATGGGCGTGCACCACGCCTGGGGTCGCACCTACAAGGATGTCTTCCAGCGGTTCCACGCCATGCGCGGCGAGGACCAGCGCTGGCAGAACGGCTTCGACTGCCAGGGCCTGTGGGTGGAGGTCAACGTCGAGCGCGACCTCGGCTTCACGTCGAAGCGCGATATCGAGGAGCACGGGATCGCGGAGTTCGTGCGTCTCTGCAAGCAGCGCGTGCTCACGTTCGCGGCGCGCCAGACGGAGCAGTCGATCCGGCTCGGCTACTGGATGGACTGGAACGATCCGGACGAGCTGCGCCGGCTGCGCGACCTGCTGGGCGCGGATCCGGCAACCGAGGCGACGCTCAGCGGACCGCAGGGACCCGTCACCGACCGCGTGGAGATGCTGGTCGGCCGGCTCGGGATGCCGGAGCTCGGCGGCTCGTACTTCACCTTCAGCAACGAGAACAACGACCTGATCTGGGGCTTCCTCGCAGAGTGCCACCGGCGCGGCTGGCTCTACAAGGGCCACGACACGATGCCGTGGTGCGCGCGCTGCGGAACCGGGATCAGCCAGCACGAGATGACCGAGGGGTACGCCGACCGCACCGACCCGGGGCTGACCGTCCGCCTGCCGCTCCTCGATCGGCCGGGCGAGGCGCTCCTGGCCTGGACCACGACGCCCTGGACCCTCACCTCGAATGTGGCCGCCGCGGTCGGCCCCGAGCTTCGCTACGTGAAGGTGCGCCAGGGCGAGAGCCTCCTCTGGCTTGGACGGGGGACGCTGCGCCAGGCGCTCGTCGGGCCGTTCGAGATCCTGGAGGAGCGACCGGGCTCCGACCTCGTGGGCTGGCGCTATCGCGGCCCGTTCGACGACCTGCCGGCCGTCCGGGCGGCCTTCGCGGGTCGCCGCCCCGAGGACGGCCCATACGAGCACCGGGTGATCCCCTGGGACGAGGTCGGCGAGGACGAGGGAACCGGGATCGTCCACATCGCGCCCGGGTGCGGCGCCGAAGACTTCGCCCTCGGGAAGGCGCTCGGGCTGCCGATGCTCGCGCCGCTCGACGAGAGCGGGATCTTCATCGAGGGCTTCGGCTTCCTGGCCGGGCGCGACGTCCGCGACAGCGCCGACCCGGTCGTGGAGCACCTCAGGCATCACGGGCTGTTCTACCGGCTCGAGCCGATCGTCCATCGCTACCCGCACTGCTGGCGTTGCGGCACGCCGCTCGTCTTCCGCCTCGTGGACGAGTGGTTCGTGAGCATGGGCCCGGTCTACGACGTGCCGCGCGACCAGCTCTCGAAGGAGCAGGTGGACGCGAGCCTGCGCTACCAGATCATGGACGTGGTGGACCGGATCCGGTGGCTGCCGTCCTTCGGGTACGAGCGGGAGCTCGACTGGCTCCTCAACATGCACGACTGGATGATCAGCAAGAAGCGCTACTGGGGGCTGGCCCTGCCGATCTACGACTGCGCGGCCTGCGGGACGTTCGACGTCGTCGGCGGCCGGGAGGAGCTGCGTGCCCGGGCCGTGGACGGCTGGGACCAGCTCGAGGGGCACACCTCCCATCGCCCCTACGTGGACGCGGTCCGGATCGCGTGTCGGAACTGCGGGGCGCCGGTGTCGAGGATCCTGGACGTGGGAAACCCCTGGCTCGACGCCGGGATCGTTCCGTTCTCCACGCTCCACTACCGTGAGGACCCGGCGTTCTGGCAGGACTGGTTCCCGGCGGACTTCGTGACAGAGAGCTTCCCCGGCCAGTTCCGGAACTGGTTCTACTCGATGCTCGCGATGAGCACCGTCCTCCGCCGCGAGGCGCCCTTCACCACGATCTTCGGCTACGCGACGCTCTTCGGCGAGGACGGCCGCCCCATGCACAAGAGCTGGGGCAACGCCATCGAGTTCGACGAGGCGGCCGAGCGGATGGGCGTCGACGTGATGCGCTGGATGTACGCCAAGGCGCGTCCCGACGACAACATCCTCTTCGGCTGGCACGCGGCGGACGAGGCGCGCCGCGAGCTGCTCGTCCTCTGGAACGTCTACGCGTTCCTCGTCACCTACGCGCGGCTGGCGGGCTGGTCGCCGGGTGCCGACGCGGCGACCGCTCCGGACCCGACCAGCGTCGCCGGCCGGCCGCCGCTCGACCGCTGGATCCTCTCGCGCCTGGCCGGCGTCGCCGCCCGCGTCGAGGATCGCCTTGCCAACTACGACCCGGACGCCGCCGCGAGCACGATCTCGGGCTTCATCGACGATCTCTCGACCTGGTATCTCCGGCGGAATCGGAAGCGCTTCTCGCGCTCGGAGGACCCGGCCGACCGCGATGCAGCGTTCGCGACGCTGCACGCGACGCTCGGCGGGCTGGTGCGGGTGATGGCGCCGCTCCTGCCGTTCCTGACCGAGGCGATCCACCAGAACCTCGTCGTGGCGGCTGGCCTGGACGCTCCCGAGAGCGTCCACCTCACCCGCTGGCCCGCGGCGGAGCTCGCTCCGCTCCGGGACCCGGCCCTCGAGGCCGCGACCGCCCATGCCCAGCGCGCGGTCGAGCTGGCTCGCACGCTCCGCTCGCAGGCCGGGCTGAAGACGCGCCAGCCCCTCGCGCGGCTGTGGATCGCGCTCCCCGGCGTCGCCCACCCGGACCTCGATGCGCTCCTCGAGGTCATTGCCGACGAGGTCAACGTCAAGGAGGTCATCCGGATCGGGGACGAGTCGGAGCTCGTGGAGCGGCGCGTCAAGCCGCTCCTGCCCCTGATCGGCCGGAAGCTCGGGGCGGTGATCCCCGCGGTCATGGCCGCCGCGCGCGAGGGCGCGTTCGAGATTCGCCCCGACGGCAGCGTTGCCCTCGCGGGCGTCGTCCTGGCGCCCGACGAGGTCGAGATCCTCGCCTCTCCGCGGCCGGGCACCGCGGTCGCACACGACGAAGGGCTCGTGGTCGTGATCGACACGGAGCTCACCCCGGCGCTGCGGGCCGAGGGCGACGCGCGGGAGATCCAGCGGGCCGTGCAGGACCTCCGGCGCGATGCGGCCCTCGAGCTCGCCGACCGGATCGAGCTGGTCGCGGACCTCGGCCCGGACGCCACCCGGATCGGCCCGTTCATGGACGCGGTTGCAGCCGAGACCCTCGCCGACGGCGTGACGCTGGGCGTACCGCCCGCCGGCTGGGCCCAGGCGAGCGTGAAGCTCTCCGGGGGCGACGCGACCATCGCGCTCCGCCGCGTGGCCCGCGTGGATCGCCCGGAGCCCGCGAATGCATGACGCGGTGCCGTCCGTCGAGCCGGGCCAGATCCCGGCCCGGGCACCGGTCCGCATCTCGCACCACTGGGCGGCGTTCCTCGCCCTCGCCGGCGGCATCGTGGTGGCCGACCAGCTCGTCAAGCAGTGGGTCGTGACCACCGTCTCGTACGGCTCCGTGATGCCGATCCTCGGCGACTACCTCCGCATCTGGCACGTCCACAACACGGGCGCCCTGTTTGGGCTCTTCCGGAACCAGGCCGTCCTCTTCGCCGCGCTGAGCATCGGCGTGGTGGCGCTCATCGTCTGGTTCCACGGTCGGTCGGTGGTCACGAACGGCTGGTTCGCGACCCTCGCGCTCGGCCTGCTCCTGGGAGGTGCGGTGGGCAACCTCGCCGACCGGATCCGGCTCGGCTACGTGGTCGACTTCGTCGACATGGGCGTCGGCGACCTGCGCTTCTACACGTACAACGTGGCGGACGCGGCGATCAGCGCCGCGCTCGTCCTGCTGATCCTGATGGCCTTCTGGCCGTCGCAGCGGCGCCCCTGGCTCGCCGGATGACGGAGCTCCGCCTGGTCGTCCCGGATGGCTCGGGTGGGCGCGTGGACCGCGTCGCCTCCGACCTCTCGGGCCTCTCGCGGAGCCGGGTCCAGCGCCTGATCACGGACGGGCACCTCACGATCGGCGGGGTGGCCCTGAAGGCCCGATCCGTCGTGCGGGCGGGCGATGCGCTGGATCTCTTCGTCCCCGCCGCGGAGCCGGCCGACATCGAGCCGGAGGCGATCCCGCTCGAGGTCCTCTACGAGGATCCGGACGTCCTGGTCGTGAACAAGCCGGCCGGGCTCGTCGTCCACCCGTCCCCCGGCCACTGGAGCGGGACGATGGTCAACGCGCTCCTTGCCCGGGACACGGAGTACGGGGGGATCGCGGGCGTCGCCCGGCCTGGGATCGTGCACCGCCTGGATCGCGACACCTCCGGCCTGATCATGGTCGCCAAGACCGATGCGGCGCAGGCGAGCCTCATGGCCCAGCTCAAGGCGCGTCGCGTGAAGAAGACGTACCTCGCGCTCGTGCATGGGAACGTGGAGGCCGCCGCCGGTCGGATCGAAGCGCCGATCGGGCGCGACCCGCGGCAGCGGACCCGGATGGCCGTGGTCCCCGACGGTCGGCCGTCCGTGACCGGGTACCGGGTGCGCGAGCGCTTCCGGGGCTGGACGCTGCTCGAGGTCGACCTGATCACCGGCCGCACGCACCAGATCCGGGTCCACCTCGCTGCGCTGGGCCACGCCGTCGCTGGTGATCCGGTCTATGGAACGGGGACGTCGCGCCGCGGCCCGGACGGCCTGGAGCGGCTCTTCCTGCACGCCTGGCGGATCGTCTTCGCCTCGCCAGGGACGGGCGACCTCGTCCGCGTCGAGGCGCCGCTCCCGGAGGCGCTGGACGGCGTCCTGGACCTGCTGCGCGCCATCGCCACCGGTGCGCCGGGCACCGCAGGCCCCGACCTCGGTCACGGTCGATGACCGAGCGGCGCCTGGGGTCCGCCCCGGACACCGACGACCCGTTCTTCGGCGCCCCGAGCGAGGGAGCCCCGGGCGCTCTGCTCGTGGTGGTCTCGGGCCCGTCGGGCGTGGGCAAGGACACCATCATCGACGCCCTGCGCGCCCGGCCCCGTGATCGCGACTACCACTACGTGGTGACGTGCACGACCAGGGCCCCGCGGCCCGGGGAGGTCGACGGACGGAGCTACCACTTCATGTCCGGCGAGCGGTTTCGCGCGCTCCGCGACGCAGGGGCGTTCCTCGAGTGGGCCCAGGTCCACGGGAACCTCTACGCGACGCCGCGCGCCGAGGTCCGCCGGGCGCTCGCGGCCGGCCACGACGTGATCCTCAAGATCGACGTGCAGGGCGCCGCCGCGGTCAAGGCCTGCGTCCCGGATGCGCTCCTCGTGTTCGTCGTGCCGCCGTCGCTCGAGGCGCTCTTCCGGCGCCTCCGCTCGCGGGCGACCGAGTCGGCCGGCGAGCTGGAGATCCGCCAGCGCAACGCGGCGATCGAGCTGGCCCGGCAGGGCGACTACGACGAGGTGGTCCTCAACGAGGACGGCCAGGTGGAGCGGACGGCCGAGCAGATCGACGCGATCATCCGCGCGGAACGGACGAAGCACGCCGACCGCCGCGTCGTCGTCTAGGCCCGTGAGCGAGGTCGCGCCGTCCGACGCGGCGATCGGCCGGGTGGACCTCGGACTCCTCGACGCGCCCGCCCCCCGACGGCACGTCGAGGTCGCGGTTGACGCGGCCGGCGTCGCGGGCTCGCGGACGTGGACCTACCTGGTGCCGGACGAGCTTGCCGATGTCGCGGCCGGCGAGCCAGTCCTCGTCGAATGGGGCCGCCGGCGAGCGGTGGGCATCGTGCTCGGCGATGCTCCCGCCCCGGAGCGTGTCACGGCCCGGCCCCTCGGGGCGCGCGTGCGCGCGGACGGGCCCCTCCTGCCACCGCTCGCGCTGGCGCTCGCCCGTGAGATTTCGGCGCATTACCTGGCGCCGCCGGCGCTCGCGATCCGGGCGATGCTCCCGCCCGGGCTCCTCGAGAAGCTCGAGCTGGTGGCGACGCCGCTCGACCCGCCCGGGGCGACGAGCTCATCCGGCGGACCTCCCTCTCCCGGGGCGGCGAGCTCGCCCGGCGCGACCGTGGCGGGCGGCCGCGATGGAGCGACGGCCGACCTGCTCGAGGCGCTCGCGGGAGGCCCCCGAGCGGTCAGAGACCTGGCCGCGTCCGACGGCCGCGCGGCGCTGCTCCGGCGGCTGCGGGCCTTGGAGGACGAGGGCCGAGTCCACCTCGAGTGGACGCTGACCGCCGCCGGAGCGGGGCCGCGCCACGAGCGTCTTGCCCGCATCACGGACGCCGGGCGCTCGGTCGTCGGCGG
>JADGQH010000197.1 GCA_017881985.1 Chloroflexota bacterium
CCATCGTGACTCGCGCCTGCGAAAGCCATGTGGTCCGCCGGGCCGGCCGCCTTGACCCCCGGCTGAGCGGGAATGGCGCCGGAGGAGCCCCGCGGATCAGCCGGCTCGACTGTACGCACGATCGGGATCAGATCTGCTGGACGAGCGACTTCTTGAAGAAGTCGAAGTGCTCCAGGGCGAGGCCCGTCCCGAGCGCGACGCAGTTCAGCGCGTTCTCGGCGACGTGGCAGGGGACGCCCGTCACCTGCGTGAGGAGCCGGTCGATGTTGCGCAGCAGCGAGCCGCCGCCGGACATCACCATCCCCTTGTCGATGATGTCGGAGCTCAGCTCGGGCGGCGTCATCTCCAGGACACTGCGAACCGCCTGGACCAGCTGCTGGAGCGGCAGCTCGATCGCCTCCATGACCTCGGAGCTCGTGATCGGAATCGTGCGTGGCAGGCCCGCGATCAGGTCGCGTCCGCGGACCTCCATCTGGAGCTCGCGCTCGAGCGGCAGGGCGGTCCCGATCGCGATCTTGACCTCCTCGGCGGTTCGGTCGCCGACCATCAGGTTGTACTTCTTGCGAATGTAGGACGCGATCGACTCGTCGAAGCGGTTGCCTCCGACTCGCAGGCTGTTGCTGACCACGATCCCGCCGAGGGCGATCACCGCGATCTCGCTGGTCCCGCCGCCGATGTCGATGATCATGTTGCCGGACGGCCCGCTGATCGGGACGTTCGCCCCGATCGCGGCGGCCAGGGGCTCCTCGATCAGGTACGCCTCGCGGGCGCCGGCCTTGAGCGCCGCGTCGCGGACGGCCCGCTTCTCGACTGACGTGACGCCGGCCGGGACGCTGATCATCACCTCCGGTCGCGAGAGCCCGAACGAGCCCTTCCGGGCGCGCCCGATGAAGTAGCGGAGCATCGCCTCGGTGATGACGTAGTCGGCGATCACGCCGTCCTTCATCGGCCGGATGGCGGAGATGTTGCCGGGGGTCCGGCCGATCATCTCGCGGGCCTCCTCGCCCACCGCGACGATGCGGTTGTCGTCGGAGACGGCGACGACGGATGGCTCCTGGATGACGATGCCCTTGCCCTTGACGTAGACGATGACGTTGGCCGTGCCGAGGTCGATGCCGATCTTCATGGAGTTGGGGTGCTCACCGATTCGGGGAGGCGCTCGATACGGGCGCCGAGGTCGTGGAACTTGCGGTCGATGTTCTCATAGCCGCGCTGCACGTGGTGGGCGCCGTGGATGACGGACGTCCCGTCGGCGGCGAGAGCGCCGAGGATCAGCGACGCGCCGGCCCGCAGGTCGGAGATGGACACCTCCGCGCCGTGCAGCGGCGTGGGACCCGTGATGGACGCGTGGCGCGAGTCCGCGATCTCCACGCGGGCGCCCATCCGGCCCAGCTCGCCAAGCCACTCCAGGCGATCCTCGAAGATCGTCTCGTGGACGCGGCTGGTTCCCTGGCCGCGGGTGAGCAGGACGCTGACCGGCGACTGGAGGTCCGTGGCGAGGCCGGGATACGGCGCCGTCTCGACGTCGCAGGCCTTGTAGGCGCCCTCGCCCGGCGGGATCCCGCGGACCTCGATCGTGTCGCGGCCGCAGACAACGTCGACGCCCATCGCAGCAAGCGTCTCCAGGAACGAGCCGAGGTGGTCGCACGGCGCGCCCTCCAGCGTCACGTGCCCGCCGGCGACCGCGGCCGCGACGACGAACGTGCCGGCCTCGATCCGGTCCGGGATCACGTGGTGGTCGGCGCCGCGGAGCCGGCGGCGCCCGTCCACGACGATCGTGTCCGGGGCGGCCCGCTCCACCGAGGCGCCCATCTTCTGGAGGAACGCGATCAGGTCGTCCACCTCGGGCTCCTGCGCGGCCGGCCGGATCGTGGTCCGGCCATCGGCGAGCGTGGCGGCCAGCATCGCGTTCTCGGTCCCCATCACCGACACGAACGGGAACGTGACGTCCCCACCGCGGAGCCGCCCGGGCGCCTTCGCGAAGTAGTAGCCGTTGCGGTACTCGATCTCGGCACCCAGCGCGCGCATCGCGTCCACGTGCAGGTTGACGGGCCGCCGACCGATCCGGTCGCCGCCCGGGTTGCTCATGATCACGCGGCCGAACCGCGAGAGGAGCGGCCCGAGGAGGATGAAGCTCGCCCGCATCTTGGCGGCGGCCTCGAGCGGGACGAAGAGCCAATCCACGTCGCCGGAGGCCACTTCGTAGACGCCCGGAGCGGGGTGGTCCACGACCACGCCCAGGTCGAGGAGCGTCGCGACCATCACGCGGACGTCCTCGATCTCCGGGACGTTCGTGAAACGGCAGCGCTCGCCGGTCAGGACCGAGGCGGCCAGCAGCTTGAGGGCGGCGTTCTTCGCGCCGCTCACCTTGATCGTGCCGGCCAGCGGGCGACCTCCCTCGATCCGGAAGACCTCGCGGGCGACCGGTTCGGGGGTGTACTCCCAGTGGAACGGGCGGGCGTCCGCCATGGCCGTCTCCAGGCCGCCTCCGGCGCTACCCGCGCCGGTGCGGCCCCTCCCGGTGGCGGCGCTCGGCAACCCGGATCCTGACGAGGGCCGCCTGCAGCTCCGCCCGGGCCTGGGCGAGGTCGACCGGCTCGACGATCCCGGCCTCCAGGGCGCGCTCCGCCGAATGGCGGGCCTCCTGCGCCCGCTCCAGGTCGATCTCCGAGGCGAGGTCCGCGGTCTCGGCCATCACGACCACCTTGTCGGGCAGCACCTGCACGAAGCCGCCGATGATCGCGAACGACTCCTCGACGCCGCCTTTCCGGACGCGCAGCTCGCCGGCCCCCAGGATCGAGATCAGCGGGGCGTGATGCGGCAGGACGCCCAGCTCGCCCTCGCTCCCGGGCAGCGTCGCGAAATCGACGTCGTCCGCGTAGGCGCGCTTCTCCGGGGTGACGATCTCCAGCCGGAAGGGCATGGCAGGTCCTCTACGCCTCCAGCTTCGCTGCGTTCGCGCGGACGTCGTCGAGCGTCCCCGCCAGGAAGAACGCCTGCTCCGGGAGCGCGTCAGCCTTGCCTTCCAGGATGTCCTTGAACGACGTGACGGTCTGCTTGATCGGCACGTAGACGCCGGGCCGGCCGGTGAAGACCTCGCCCACGAAGAACGGCTGGCTCATGAAGCGCTCCAGCCGGCGGGCCCGCGCAACGGTCGCCTTGTCCTCCTCGGACAGCTCGTCGATGCCCAGGATCGCGATGATGTCCTGGAGGTCGCGGAGGCGCTGGAGGACGCGCTGGACCTCGCGGGCCACGTCGTAGTGCTCCTGCCCGACGACGTTCGGGTCGAGGACGCGCGACGTGGACGTGAGCGGGTCCACGGCCGGGTAGATGCCGAGCTCGGTGATCCGGCGCTCGAGCCGGATCGTGGAGTCGAGGTGGGCGAACGTGGTCGCGGGTGCCGGGTCGGTGTAGTCGTCGGCCGGCACGAAGACCGCCTGGAGGCTCGTGATGGAGCCCTTCTTGGTCGAGGTGATCCGCTCCTGGAGGCCGGCCATCTCGGTGGCCAGGTTGGGCTGGTAGCCGACCGCGGAGGGCATCCGGCCGAGGAGCGCCGAGACCTCGGAGCCGGCCTGGGTGAAGCGGAAGATGTTGTCGATGAAGAGGAGGACGTCGCGGCCCTCCTCGTCCCGGAAGTACTCCGCCATCGTCAGCGCGGAGAGGCCCACGCGCAGCCGGGCGCCGGGGGGCTCGTTCATCTGGCCGAAGACGAACGCGGTCTTGGCCAGGACGCCCGACTCCGTCATCTCCTTGATCAGGTCGTTGCCCTCGCGCGACCGCTCGCCCACCCCGGCGAAGACGGAGACGCCGGCGTGCTCCTGGGCGACGTTCCGGATCAGCTCCTGGATGATGACGGTCTTGCCGACGCCGGCTCCGCCGAAGATCCCGATCTTGCCGCCCTTCTTGAACGGGCAGATCAGGTCGATCACCTTGATCCCGGTCTCGAAGACCTCGACGTCGGTGGTCTGCTCGTCGAACGGCGGGGCCGCGCGGTGGATCGGGAGCACCAGGCTGCGGTCAACCGGGTCCTTCCCGTCGATCGCGTTGCCAAGGACGTCGAAGATCCGGCCGAGCGTCACCGCACCCACCGGCACGGAGATCGGGCCGCCCGTGTCGCGGACCTCCGTCCCCCGGGCCAGGCCGTCCGTCGTGGTCATCGCCACGGCGCGCACCCAGTTGTTGCCCAGGTGCTGCTGGACCTCGCAGACGAGCGGGTCGTGGTCCGGCCGCACGATCTCCACCGCGTTGTAGATCCGGGGCAGCTGGCCGGCGGGGAACTCGATGTCGACGACGGGGCCGGTGATCTGGATCACGCGGCCGGTCGCGGTGGGAGCGGCGGTCGCCATGGTTGGTGTCGTGCCTCCTGCGCGCTAGCGTCCGGCCCGGGCGCCGGACGCGATCTCGATCATCTCGCGGGTGATGTTGGTCTGGCGGACCTTGTTGTAGGAGAGGGTGAGGTCCTCGATGAGCTCTTCCGCGTTCTCCGTGGCGCTCTTCATCGCCACCATCTTGCTCGACATCTCGGAGGCCGTGGTCTCGAGGATCGCCTGGTAGATGCGGGTCGCGACGTAGCGCGGGAGGAGCTGGCGGAGGACGGCCGCCGGGTTGGGCTCGAAGATGAACTGGTGTCCGGGAACGCCGTGTGCATCCTCTCCCGGCCGGATGGGCAGGAGCTGCTCGGCGGTCGGGCGCTGGACCAGTGTCGAGACGAACTTCGGGAAGATCAGGTCGATCTGGCCGTAGGTCCCGGCGAGGAAGTCGTCCGAGACCAGGCGCGAGAGCGGCGTGACGTCCGCGAAGCTCGGCTTGTCGCCGAAGCCGTTGAAGTGCGCCGCGATGGGGATCCCCGTGCGGCGGATCGCGTCGCGGCCCTTGCGCCCGACGGTGACGGTCGTCAGGCGGCCGTCGAACTCGGCGGCCTCCTTGAGGGCGAACCGGATCGTGTTCGTGTTGAGCGGGCCGGCGAGGCCGCGGTCCGTGGTGATCACGACGAGGAGGCGGGTCCCTCCTTCGGGACGAGCCAGCAGCGGGTGGTGCTCGTCGCCGAGGACCGCCGCGAGGTCCGCGAGGACCTCGTCCAGCTTCTCCGCGTAGGGCCGCGCGGCGAGCGTCGCGTCCTGGGCACGGCGGAGCTTCGAGGCGGCCACGAACTGCATCGCCCGGGTGATCTGCTTGATGTTCCTGACGGCGCCGATGCGCCGTCGGATGTCTCGCTGGCTCGCCACGTGCCGCTCCTGCGCCCCTTCCTGCCGCTACGCCAGGAAGGTCGTGCGGTAGGCCGCGACCGCGTCGTCGAGCCCCTTCGTGATCTCGTCGTCGAGCGCTTTCGTGCTGCCGAGCTTCTGGAGAATCTCCGGCTTCTCGGCCTCGAGGAAGCGGTAGAAGCCGGCCTCGAACTCCTTGACCCGCGGGGTCGGGATGTCGTCCACCTGGCCCTTCGTGGCGACGTACAGGATCGCGACCTGCTTCTCCACCGGGAGCGGCTGGTACTGCGGCTGCTTGACGATCTCCGAGAGCTTCTCGCCGCGGGTGAGCTGGTCGCGGGTGGCCTTGTCCAGGTCCGATGCGAACTGGGCGAACGCGGCGAGGGCGCGGTACTGGGCGAGGTCCAGCTTGAGCGGCCCGGCCACCTTCTTCATGGCCTTGGTCTGGGCCGCGGAGCCGACCCGGGAGACGGAGATGCCGATGTTCAGGGCCGGCCGCTGGCCGGCGTTGAAGAGGTCGGTCTCGAGGAAGATCTGGCCGTCGGTGATCGAGATGACGTTGGTGGGGATGTAGGCGGAGACGTCGCCGGCCTGCGTCTCGACGATCGGGAGCGCGGTCAGGGACCCGCCCCCGTTGTCGTCGTTGAGGCGCGCCGCGCGCTCCAGCAGGCGGCTGTGGAGGTAGAAGACGTCGCCCGGATAGGCTTCGCGACCGGGCGGCCGGCGGAGCAGGAGGGACATCTCGCGGTACGCCCAGGCGTGCTTGGAGAGGTCGTCGTAGACGCACAGGGCGTCCTTCACGAGGCCCTGCCCGGGGACCTCCACGCCGTTCTCCATGACCTCCTCGCCCATCGCGACGCCCGAGTACGGGGCGAGGTACTGGAGCGGGGCAGGATCCTCGGCGCCTGCCACGACCACGATGGTGTGGTCCATGGCGCCGTGCCGCTCGAGGATCGCGACCGTGGAGGCGACGGTGGACAGCTTCTGGCCGATCGCCACGTAGATGCAGACCAGGCCCTG
>JADGQH010000198.1 GCA_017881985.1 Chloroflexota bacterium
GTGTTCAAGATCACAACCTCCTGGGTTCCGTCATGCGGGCCCAGGATTGGATCGCCTGGGCACCCGCAGGTTCCCCAGCATGGAACGGCCATCCGCGCCGGTCGAGAGTCGAAGCGATTTGTCGGTGCCCATGCGCAACGGCGCCGTCGGCATCGCCGGTTGGCTACGGGAGGACCTGGAGGGCCGGGGCGGCCGCGGCGTCGGACTTCGCGGTGACGCCGAGGACCGTGTCGTTCTTCACGTAGAAGTAGCTGAAGGACCCCGAGCTGTCCTTCGTCTTGATGACGTCCTTGCCGCCAACGTTGACCGAGCCGACGAGGTCGCCTGACGCCTGGGAGGCGGCCGAGAAGACCGTGAGCAGCTTGCCGCTGTCGGCGCCCGCGAAGCGGATCGCGGCGAACGAGATGTCCATCTTGCTGGTCGGATCGGCGGCGATCGCGACGCTCACGTCCGCAGCCGTCAGACCGAGCGCGGTGATCGCCTGGGTGAATGTGGGATCCGGGCTCGAGCCCAGAAACTGGGCGCCCTTCATGCTGAACTTCTGGAGCGTGGCGCCACCGAACGTGGTCGGGAGCAACGCTTCCAGGTCCTTGTCGGCGTTGAGGGACGGGAGGGCGATGCTCGGCAGCGCGCCGCTCGCGTCGGCAGCCGCGCTCGCTGCGGGTGAGGCGCTCGCCTCGGGCGATGGCGATGGCTCGACCGACGGCGCCACCGACGCCGCTGCAGACGGGGCCGCCGCGCTCGGAGCGGCCGTGGCGGAGCCGCCACAGGCAGCGACCATGATCGCGAGAGCCGCCAGGGCGGCGAGCGGGGTGAACAGATGGTGGCGCATGAAACCTCTCCCCAGATGAGACCGTGATGGATGGCGGCACCGGTGCCGCTGGGCCCGGACAAGCCCCGGGGGCTGCAGGATAGGCGGGATCGCGCCCGGGTGGAAGAATCGTCCCGGTGCGTGGCGGGGCGGCGATGCGGCATGGTCCCGCGTCCGCCGGTCGCCCGCCGCCGCGGACACTTCGCGAGAGGGCTCCGTCCGGCACCTCCTCGGAAGCGCAGAATGGCGAGGTCCGGCACGTGGGTGGTCCGCGGCTGTGGGCGACGCGCGACCATTCGCGGCCGCCCGGCCCGGTTCGGCACGCCGGGCCCCGCGGAGGCGAGATGGAGCAGCAGTTCGGCACCGGACGCCTCGTCCTCGTCGAGGGCGACATCACGACCATCGCAGCCGACGCGATCGGCAACGCGGCGAATGCCGCCCTCGCGGGTGGCGGCGGGGTCGACGGGGCGATCCACCGGGCGGGCGGCCCGGAGATCATGGCCGAGCTGCGCTCGCGGCACTCGTACGGGACCCCTGCCGGGACCGCCGTCTCGACGGGCGCCGGCGCTCTCCCGGCCCGCTGGGTGATCCACGCCGTCGGCCCCGTCTGGCGAGGCGGCGACCACGGCGAGCCCGTGCAGCTTGCCGGCGCGTATCGGTCCGCGCTGAGCATCGCTGCGGAGCTCGGCGCGCGGACGCTGACGTTGCCCGCGATCAGCGCCGGCGCCTACGGGTATCCGCTCGACGACGCCGCGCGCATCGCGGTCGCGACGGTCGCTGATTCGCTCAGGGCGGGAGCACCGCTCGAATGGGTGACCTTCGTCCTCTTCTCGCCGCGCGCGCTGGCGGCATTCGAGCACGCACTCCTTGCCTTCCGCTGACGCGCCCGGCGCGCACGCTCGGGTCAGGTCTGCGGTGCGCCCGTTGAGAACGGCGCGAGGCGCCCGGCCACCAGCTCGAAGACCCGCCGGTCGATCGCCTCGTCCGAGTCGTCGGCGTAGTCCAGCACGAAGTCGGCGAACAGGACGCCGAACTCGGGGTCGTCCGGCAGGAGCGCTCCTGCCAGCAGGAGATGGCGCGCCGGCAGCCCGATGAGCACGCGGGCGCCGCCGCCGCCGAGCGCCGCACCCAGGTGCGCTGTCACCTCGGGGAGGAGGATGCGGGCCGCGTCCCAGCCGTCGCCGGTGTCGGACGAGAGGATCCGGCGCCGACCGTCGGTGTCCTCCGACCAGGACGCCCCGCTCGACCAGGCCGCGAGGTTCCGGAAGGCCGCCTCGCGGAGCGTCGATGGCCCGACGGCCCACGCGGCGACGTGGTCGCCGCTGGCCAGGACGTCGAACCCGGCCGCCGAGATCGCGTAGGCGACGACCAGATCCGCGGGTCCTGCGTCGACGACCGGCTGCGTGTCCCCGGCTGCGCTCATCGGCGTGGCAAGCGTGTCGAGGCCTCTTCCGGGCGTGCCCGCTGGTCGCAGGACCGGGTAGATGAGCCGGGCCGCGGCAGACCAGTCGTGTTCGGGAGCGAAGGAGACGCCCGGACGGCCCGGATCGTCAACTGGCGCAAACGGCGCGCCGGGCGCTGCGTCGGCCTCGGGCCGTGGAGGCATCATCCGGGTCGCTCCTCCGTGGGGCGGGGTGGAATCGGCCGTCCGGGAGGTTCGGGCCGTCCGGGAGGCTCCGCCCGACCTTCCCAGTGAGGTTGGCGCTTCTCGAGGAACGCAGCCATGCCCTCGACCTGGTCCGCCGTGCCGAAGCGCTCCCGGAACAGCGTTCCCTCGAGCTGGATGCCGCCGGTCAGGGGCAGCTCCGCGACGGCTCGGACCGCGGCCTTGGCGGCACGCACCGCGCCGGCCGGCAGGGCCGCGATCTCGGCCGCAAGGTCGAGCGCAGCCGCGAGCGTCTCGTCGGCCGGCACGACCTTCGTCACGAGGCCCAGCCTGGCTGCCTCGTCGGCCCGGAGCTGCCGCCCGGTCAGGATGAGCTCCATGGCGCGCGCGGCGCCGATCGACCGCGTGAGGCGCTGGGTGCCGCCGCCCCCGGGAATGATCCCCAGCTTGATCTCCGGCTGCCCGAAGACCGCGTCGCTCCCGGCGACAATCATGTCGCAGGCCATCGCGAGCTCGCATCCGCCCCCCAGGGCGTAGCCGCGCACCGCGGCGATGGTGGGCGTGCCGACCGCGGCAACCCGGTCCCAGCCGCGAAGGCCCTCCGCCGCGGCGAGCGAGTCGGGTGTCTGCTGCGCGAGCTCGCCGACGTCGGCGCCGGCGGCAAAGGCGCGCGTGCCCGCCCCGGTGATGACGATGGCGCGGACCTCCGGGTCGGCGTCGAGCGCCTCGATGACGCGGGCGAGGTCCGTGAGCAGAGCGAAGCTCATGGCGTTGAGCGCGCGCGGTCGGGTCAGCGTCACGAGGGCGACACCATCGAGCTGCACGACGTCCTCGCTCGGCGCCGCCGGGGGCCGCTGCGCAGGCACGACGACTCCCACCAGGTCGGTGCCGGGATGGCTGGTCGGGTCCGGCCCTTCGCTCAAGGTCACGCTCCGTTCGGTGCCCGGGTTGCGTCCGCGCGCTGCAGTCGCGCCTGCGCGCCGCAGTCGCGCCCGGAACAGTATCGACCCTCAGCGGGCGTCGCCTCGCCCCTCGCCGGCAACCTGGCGCCCGCGACGGGCTGCCGCGGCTGTCTCGGCCGATCGCCAGAACGACGCGCACGCCTCGGAGAAGACGCCCGGCTGGTCGGCCATGGCCTCGTGCCCGGCACCCGGGATCACGGCCAGGCGCGAGTCCGGAAGCTGGCGCGACAGCTGCCAGGCCTGCGACACCGGCACGAACGGGTCGCGGTCGCCGACGACCACGAGCGTCGGCACCTCGACGCGGCGGAGGTCCGCGGCCGACACGGCGGGCTGGTGCTCGACCATCTCGATGATCGCCGGCATCAGGCGCCGCCAGGCCCCGGCACCCTGGATCGGGTCGTGGCGGCGGGCGAGCGCCGCGCCCCAGGCAGGGTCCTGCGCATCGATCCGGGCGACGTCGGCCAGGTGCCGGATGACGCGGGTGCGCGGCTCGAGCTCCGGCGACGTCCCGACCAGGATCAGCGTGCGGAGGCGCTCCGGTCGGCGGATCGCGTAGAGCAGCGCGGTCGCGGCCCCCATCGAGAAGCCGAGCAGGTGGAACGTCCCCAGGTCGCAGACGTCCGCGAAGGCATCGAGGTCAACGACCAGGTCACCGTAGCGCAGGCCGGAGACAGGGTCCCACCGCGTGCCAGCATGCCCGCGCGCGTCGGGCAGGTAGCAGCGGAACGAGCGAGCGAAGCGCGGGAGCTGGGCCGCGAAGTCCTCGCGCCCCGTCGAGGATGCGCCGTGCAGCAGCACGAGCGGCGGCCCGCTCCCCTCGGCGTGGAAGGAGACCGTGAGGCCATTGGCCGTGACGTGCGTCGTCACGAGTCCGGCGTGCTCAACGGATGGCCGCTGTCCATGGATTGAGTCTACGCGGGGACATCGGAGCGTCGAGCCCCGCAGACGCCGGGTCGCGGCGTCGAGAGACCGCGTCTCTGCCGCGCAGACCCGCACGGTAGAATGCCGCGCATGTCAACACCCGCCCGCTGGTCCGCCGCTGCCGGGCTCACCCTCGCCGTCGACGGGGCGCGCCGACCCGAGATCGCCCAGCTCCCGGCCGGGCTGCCGGACGTCGAGACGCTCTTCGCGTTCATGCGCGACGCGGAGCTCCGGTTCGAGACGCTCCGCCTGCGCCTGGAGGAGCGGACGTGGGTCGCCACGGGCGAGTCGCTGCGACATCACGAGCTTCTGCTGCGGCATCCGGGCCGCGCGCGCGTCACGACCATCCGTCCGGAGGACGGGACGCCGAGGAACCACGACGTGTGGCTCTCGGACGGCGACGTGATCCGGACCTACCGCGCGGGCCATCGCCTGGGATCCACGAGGCCGGCGCGGTCACGGGTGGCGGGGCTGGATGGCGGCGACCTCCCCGGGGCCTCGCGGGCGTATCACCCACGGACCAGGCTGCCGGCCAACTCGCTCGTGGACACGTTCGTGCACCCGGCGGGCCTCTGCCAGAACGTGCTCGCGACCGGTGCCTGCCGGGTCGTTGGGTCGGAGCTCGTCGCCGGCCGCGAGGCGATCGTCGTCGAGTCGCTCCATCCGCGGACGATCGAGATGGCCGGCGACCGGCCCGACCATCGCCTGTCGCTCGCCATCGATCGCGAGACCGGGCTCGTTGCCCGACTCGAGGAGCGGTACGGCACGGTCCTCAGCCGCCTCGTCACCGCGACGGAGCTCGCACCCGATGCGTCGATCCCCGACGGCGCGTTCTCGCTCAGCATCCCTTCCGACGTGTCGCTGATCTACTGAGCCGCCCGTCGGCGCCCGACAGGGCGCCCCCGCGCACGCCGGGTCAGGAGGCCGGGTAGATCACGACCCGACGCGCGCCTTCGCCCCGCCGGAGGGCGTCAAACGCGGAGGGCACGTCGGCCAGCCCGATCCGCTCCTCGATGAGTCGTTCGAGCCGGAGCGAACCCTCGACCGCGTACCCGGCGATCTCCGGGAAGATCTCGGCGGGGACGGCCGACCCGTAGCTGCTGGCGAGGATCCGGGCGCCGGACTCCACGAACGCGTACACGTCGAGCCCCGCCCGGGCTCCCTGTGGCGGCATCCCCACGAGGATGGTCGTGCCGCCGGGCCGCACGACCGCCAGGGCGGTCTCGACGCCGGCGACGGTCCCGGAGGTCTCGAAGGCATGGTCGACCCCTGTCACTGCGGCAGCAGTGGCGAGGGAGGAACCGGCGGCGTGGGGGCCGTCGGCGAGCAGCGCGCGCACGGCCGTCGCCGTCGCGGCCGGGCTGGCCGCTGCGACGACCACGTCGCTGGCACCCAGCTCCACGGCCCGGTCGAGCTTCGCGGCGTTTCGGTCGATGGCCACGATCCGGCTGGCACCCGCGAGTCGCGCGCCGAGCACGGCCGCCAGCCCCACGCCGCCGAGGCCGATCACGGCGACCGTCTGGCCGGGCTCCACGCGGGCCGTCCGGGTCACCGCCCCGATGCCGGTCGTGATCGCGCAGCCGATCAGGGCGGCGATGGCCGGGTCCGTCCGTGGGTCCACCGGGATGGCCGCGTCCGCGGCGACGACCTCCACCGAGCCCAGCGTCCCGATCCCGGAATACGCGCCCAGGGCGGCTCCGTCCGGGCGGCGGATCCGGACGTCGCCGGGCGCGCGCCGGTGGCCGGACCCGGCTGGCGTGAGGCACAGCCAGCCCTCGCCGCGCCCGCAGGAGGCGCATCGGCCGCATGGCGCGGTCCACGCCAGGACCACGAAGTCCCCGACGCGTGGCCGGCGGTCAGCGCCCGGCCGCGCGCCTCCGCCCGGCCCGGGGACGG